>CAIYCP010000371.1 GCA_903924715.1 uncultured beta proteobacterium | reverse complement strand
TTGATCTCGGTCACTACGAGCGCTTTATCTCGTCAAAAATGCGCAAGGCCAATAATTTCACCACAGGTCAAATTTATGAGTCTGTGTTGCGCAAAGAGCGCAAGGGTGAATATTTAGGCAAAACCGTGCAGGTGATTCCGCATATCACCAACGAAATCCAAGATTTCATCGCCCGTGGTGCCGAGCAATCGTGGGCCGGCCAGACCGATGTGGCAATCGTCGAAATCGGTGGCACGGTAGGCGATATTGAGTCGTTACCGTTTCTAGAAGCTGTGCGGCAAATGAGTCTGCGCATGGGGCGCAACAGTGCCGCGTTTATTCATTTGACCCTGGTGCCGTTTATCGCCTCGGCCGGCGAACTCAAAACCAAGCCAACACAGCACTCGGTACAAAAGCTGCGCGAAATCGGCATTATTCCTCACGCCTTGCTGTGCCGCGCTGACCGGCCTATCCCCGACGAAGAGCGCGCAAAAATTTCGCTCTTCTCCAACGTGCCTCTTGATGCTGTGATCTCGGTGTGGGATTCTGACTCAATCTATAAAATCCCAAGCATGCTGCACAAGCAAGGGCTTGATAATCTGATTTGCGAAGTGCTGGCGATTAACCCTCCTCAGGCGGATTTGTCGGTTTGGGATAAGTTGGTGTACGGCCTTGAGCATCCCAAGCATCAGGTGCGCGTTGCGATGGTGGGCAAATATGTCGACCTCACTGAGTCGTATAAGTCGCTTAGCGAAGCGCTGATTCACGCAGGGATCCATACCGAATCTCGTGTGATGGTCGACTATATTGATTCTGAAGTGCTCGAGCAGAACGGCACCGACGTGCTGAAGCCTTTTGATGCGATTTTGGTGCCTGGTGGCTTTGGTAAGCGTGGCACCGAAGGCAAAATTTTGGCAATTCAATACGCTCGCGAAAATAATGTGCCCTATCTTGGTATCTGCTTGGGTATGCAACTTGCTGTGATTGAGTTTGCACGTCACAAGGCTGGCCTGGCGCATGCCAACAGCACCGAGTTCGATCCCCAAACCGAGCACCCAGTGGTCGCCTTGATTACCGAGTGGATTGATCGCGAAGGTCGCGCTGAAGTTCGAGACGAAAAGTCAGACTTAGGTGGCACGATGCGTAAAGGCGCGCAACTTTGCCCTGTTAAAGCTGACACATTGGCGAGTAGTATTTACGGACCAGAGGTCAATGAGCGTCATCGCCACCGCTACGAAGTCAATAACCTTTACGTACCTAAGCTTGAGCAGGCCGGCATGTTGATCAGTGCGCGCACGCCCACCGAAGACCTTCCCGAAATCATGGAGATCCCGGGTCACCCTTGGTTTATCGGGGTGCAGTTTCATCCCGAGTTCACCTCGACACCGCGCGATGGGCACCCTTTGTTTTCAAGCTATATTCGTGCAGCACTTGAAAATCAAAATAAGCGCAAGGATGCTTGATGAAGCTTTGTGGTTTTGAAATCGGCTTAACCCAGCCTTTTTTTCTGATCGCAGGCCCTTGCGTGATCGAATCACGTCAAATGGCCTTTGATACTGCAGGTCGGTTGTGTGAAATTACTGCGGCCTTAGGTGTGCCGTTTATCTATAAAAGTTCGTTTGATAAAGCCAATCGCAGCTCTGGTGCCTCTTATCGTGGCCCGGGTATTGACGAAGGTTTAGAAATTCTGTCTGAGGTGCGTGCCCACTTTAAGGTGCCGGTACTGACTGATGTGCACGATAAAGACCAGGTTGCTCAGGTGGCCGCCGTGGTCGATGTCTTGCAAACGCCTGCCTTCTTGTGCCGACAAACAGATTTTATCGAAGCTTGCGCCGCCAGTGGCAAGCCCGTCAATATTAAAAAGGGCCAATTTTTAGCACCACACGATATGTTGCAAGTTGTCACCAAGGCGCGTCAAGCTGCGCGTAAAGCTGGCGTACCCGAAGACATCATGGTTTGCGAGCGCGGTGTTTCATTTGGCTATAACAACTTAGTATCAGACATGCGGTCACTTGCCATCATGCGTGAAACTGAGTGTCCGGTTGTCTTTGATGCCACGCACTCGGTGCAATTGCCCGGTGGGCAAGGCACTTCATCAGGTGGGCAGCGCGAGTTTGTGCCTGTACTGGCGCGGGCGGCTGTGGCGGCAGGTATCTCTGGCTTATTCATGGAAACCCATCCGAATCCGGCTCAGGCACTGTCCGATGGTCCGAACGCGGTGCCGCTTGCTCACATGCAAGATCTTCTTGCAACCCTGCTGGATATCGACCGCGTAGTGAAACGGCATGGGTTTCTAGAGTCGCGGTTTGATTCTAGAGTCGCGGTTTGACTGATCGGCGCCAAACGAATCCTTTATCTATTTTATCTATCTAGGAAATCTTGAAATGAGTGCAATCGTAGATATCATCGGACGCGAAATTCTCGACTCGCGCGGTAATCCAACCGTCGAATGCGATGTTTTGCTTGAATCAGGTGCGATGGGTCGCGCTTCGGTGCCCTCGGGTGCTTCGACCGGTAGCCGTGAGGCAATCGAGTTGCGTGATGGCGACAAATCGCGCTACCTCGGTAAGGGCG
>CAIYCP010000370.1 GCA_903924715.1 uncultured beta proteobacterium | reverse complement strand
TACGAAATATTTTCAAACTTAACGCCCGCAACATTGGCCAACCAAGCAAGTGACAATTGATAGCCTAACGCGTACGTGCCTCCGTTTAACGGAACCGGTGAAACTTTGGCCTGTGCAAGCAACTCTGTGAGTGATTTATATTTTGAGTCTTTCGAGACCACAATGACATTCACACCACGCGTTAACCCCCCCACTGGCTTAAAATCTTTGACCGCATCGTAAGAAAGCTCTTTGAGCATGATGGGATTAACGGCCATTAGAGAATTACTGCCCATTAACATCGTATAACCGTCAGCAGGTGCAGCCTTGACTGTATTCATCGCCAACATCCCCGCCGCTCCGGTTTTGTTCTCAACTAATAAATTTTGACCAAAGGTTTTAGAAAGTAACTCCCCAAAGAAACGCGAAGCATGATCGGCACCACTGCCCGCAGAAAATGGCACAATAATTTTAATTGCCCGCGTTGGAAAATCACCCGTTTGCGCGTTAGCCACATTAAGCAACAGACACGCAAACAGAAATAAGCTGCGTAAGATGTTTTTCACTTTGGGCGCCCTCCTCGACTAGATCACGCCTTCTTGACGCAAGGCTTCGAGATCAACGTCTGTCAGACCAAACCATTCAGAATAAACCGCCTGATTGTGTTGCCCCAAATCAGGACTCGCCACAGTTTTAACGCGATCTGTGCCATGAATAAACAAAGGGGTATGGGGCAGCACGACCCGTCCAAGATCTTTGTCGTCAAACCATTCGAGCATACCGCGCTCGTGCATATGTCGATCGTTCATCACTTCAAGCAAATCGCGCACAGGCGCCGCCGGGAAACCATGTTTTTTACTCAGCGCAAACAGCTCAGCACGCGGCAGGCTCTCGGTCCACTTGGTGATTTCAGCGTCGGTCTCTGAAATGTTTTCAACCCGAAGCTTGTTTGTTGCAAATCTAGGATCGGCGCGCAGATCTTCGCGATCCATTGCTGCCAACATATTGAGCCAATGTGGTTCAGTCACGCATACCACCGCAATGTATCCATCCTTGGCCGGATAAACGTTATAGGGTGCGAGTGCCAGACCACCATGTCGATTTCCCACGCGTGGCGGTACGACACCAACCGATTTGTGGGTAATGCCCATATTTGACGCTAACGTTGGATAGGCGGTTTCTTGCATCGATACTTCGACCAAACGTCCCTCACCTGTTTGCGAGCGTTCATACAGAGCGGTCATGATGCCCGCATATAAGTGAACACCACTCAAAAAATCGACGATCGAAGCGCCTGCACGCAAAGGTGGGCCATCTGGCGTGCCAGTCACACTCATGATGCCTGACGCCGCTTGAATCGTCACATCCATCGCCAAGTTATCGCGATCAGGGCCCGATAAGCCATACCCTGTTCCTGAACCGTAAATTAAACGAGGGTTGATTTCGTGCAATACCGACCAACCCACGCCCAAACGATCCATCACACCAGGCGCAAAGTTTTCAACAACGATATCGGCACGCGCAACCATCTTTTTAAAGAGCTCTCGACCTTTTTCAGTCTTTAAATTCAACGTGATGCCGCGCTTGTTGGTATTTAACATTGCCATGGGCAAGGAAGCGCCGCCACTGACCTTGGCTCGTATGCGCGATGGTTCACCGTTTAAGGGCTCAATCTTAATGACGTCTGCTCCGGCTTTTGCCATTAAGAAGGTCGCATAGGGACCTTGATAAATCTGAGTCAGATCAATGACTGTAATGCCTGCAAGTGGGGTGTTTGCACGCGCGGTTTTTGGCGTTGGATTGGCCATGATTTATCAGTCTCCGAAATACCGACCGCTCACGCCCGAAGGCCTGAGCTCAAGCTGCACTATGATGAATAAAAAGCGATAACGCTTAGCGTGTTTCTTTCAATATTTTTTTGGCGATCGACATGCGATGCACCTCGGCCGGGCCTTCATAGACACGCATCACCCGAACACGCTGCGCCATTAATTGCAAGGGCAATTCTTTGGTGACGCCCATCGCGCCGAAGGTTTGCATGGCGTGATCAAGGATCTCGGCCGCCATCTCAGTGGCGTAGACTTTGATCATTGAAGCCTCGGTACGTACGTCAATCCCTTGATCTTGCTTGCGGGCTGCGTCTTGCACCATCAAACGACAGGCGTGCATTTTCATTGCCGCATCTGCAATCCACCATTGAATCGCTTGTCGATCTGACAACAAGGCACCAAAGGTCGTCCGTTGTTTTGCATGGCTGCACATCATCTCTAGTGCCCGACGGCACATGCCAATACACCACGTTCCAATTTGTAAGCGACGCACCACCAAACGCAACTGCATAGGTGCAAAGCCCGCACCAATTTCGCCTAAGATATTTTCGGCTGGGATTCGGCAGTCTTCAAAAACAAGTTCGTACGTGCGATGTCCACCGAGCATCGGGATCTCGCGCAAAATCTCGAAACCTGGGGTGTTTTTTTCAACAATAAATGCGGTAATCCCCTCATGTCGTTTGCCTGCACCAACGCGCGCCATGACAATGACAAAATCAGCAGAAGGCACTTTACTGACCCAGATCTTGCGACCGTTAATCACCCACTGATCACCGACTTTTTCAGCACGAGTAATCATGCCTGAAGGGTCTCCCCCCGCATTGGGTTCAGAGATCGCGATGGCAGATTTTGCGGTGCCAGCAGCATAGGGTTCTAGATATTTCTTCTTTTGCTCTGGGGTACCGACAGCAAGCAACATATGCATATTGGGTGAGTCAGGCGGAAACACAAACGGCGTCACGGTGCGCCCCAGCTCTTCGTTTAAGGCCATCCACGTGGTCGCCGGCAGATTGGCGCCTCCGAGCACTTCGGGGGCATCTAGGGCCCACAGTCCGAGTTCTTTACATTTTTTTAATAATGCAGCTTCTTCGTCAGCCTGTAATTTAAGGGCCTCGCCCTTAATCTCGCGCGCCAAAACAGCCGCTTCAAGCGGCATCAATTCTTGATCAACAAACTTGGCGACCAAGTCGACAATCATGCGTGCGTCTTCGGCTTGTTGTTCCGTACTCAATTCGTTGCTCACCCTACTCTCCTTATTCAATACTGCCTATCTTAGCTGATCAAGACACTCTAGTTGCACTGAGCCCTGCTCTGCCCTATGCTTTGGGTATAAAAAGTTGCCCAAAGCTGAGGTGGCAGGTTCGCCGGTTTGAGCATCATCAAAATAACTGGAGGCTTGTCATGCAAAATCAATCAAATGATGGACACTACGAGGTTCTGTGGCCACGCAGCCCAATGCAAGTTCAAGGAAAATCGCTCGCAAAACGCCTTGACACCTTGAATGGCAAAACCATTGTTCAGCTTTGGGATTATTTATTCAAGGGCGATCAAGTGTTCGATGCCTTGGAAGTGGGATTAAAAGCTAAATTCCCCGGGGTCAATTTCATACATTGGAGCGTGTTCGGCAACACGCACGGGGCCGATGAGCGTCAGATCTTGGCCGATTTACCCAAACGACTCAAAGAGATGAAGGCAGATGCAGTAATCTCAGGGATGGGCTGCTGAGGCAGCTGCACGCCCGCCGTGTTGCGGGCGAGTGCAGTGTGTGAAGAAGCCGGTGTACCGAGTTCTTCGCTTGTGAGTCAGGGCTTTCTACAGCTCGCCGCGGCCTCGTCGATCGGCTTGGGCTTTCCGAGTATGCCGGTGGCTTTGGTGCCTGGGCATCCAGGCGCCCAAAGCCCTGCCATGCTGCGTCGCAATATATTAGAGGTCACCACGGCCGAGGTCATTAAGAACCTCATGCAGGCCAGTGGTACCGGTCAGACCGCGTCTGAGCCTCAAGCACAGGACATCGTGTTTGCGGGTGGTTTTGATGCAGTCAACCAACTTTTTCTTGAGAAAGAGTGGAGTGACGGCCTCCCAATTGTTCCGCCTACGCGTGCCAAAGTTGAAGCGTTTTTACGCTACACAGACAGAAAGCCTGACGAAGTCTTGGGCGTTTTATTACCGGACAACCGCGCTGCCACAATTTGGAGCATTGCCGTCAATGGCGTGATGGCAGGATGCCGTCCAGAATATATGCCGATCTTGGTTGCCTTGGTGCAAGCCATGGCAGACCCAGCCTACGGCGTCGAACATAGTGGCAATACCCCTGGCGGCGAGACCCTGATCATTTTGAATGGCCCGATCGTTCAACAACTGGGCTTTAATTACCGAGAAAATGTCTTGCGCGATGGCTTCCAGCCCAACACCTCGGTTGGTCGATTTTGGCGGTTGTATCTACGCAATGTCGCGGGCTTTTTATTACATAAAAACGATAAGGCCACCTTCGGTAATACTTGGCGCGTCGTCGCCGCCGAGAACGAAGAGGTACTGCGCACCATTGGTTGGAGTCCAACAAGCGTCGAAATGGGCTTTCAAGCCAGCGACAACACGGTCACCATTGCGCGCTACACCGGAGGTAACCTGATTGCCTCGGTCTCGGGCAGTACGCCCGAAGAGATCATGCCCATCATTGCCGATGCGGTGATTCGCCAACACTCATGGCAAATTACGTTCACGGTTGGAGGCGCCTACGGAACCCTGCGCCCGCTGATCTTGTTGAGCCCGATTTTGGCCGAGGCGATTGCGCAAGGTGGTTGGTCAAAACAAGCGGTCAAACAATACTTGTTCGAGCATGTGCGCATCCCGGCTTCGAAATTTGAGTACATGCTTCGCGTCTGGGCCGAAAAGCCGATCTGGAACTTGACCGAAGAGTATGAGGCGGGACGCATACCCAAGGTGTTTTGCGAATCAGACGATCCGGATCGACTGGTGCCTTTGGTCACCAGCGTTGATGATTTTATGATTGCGGTCACGGGCGACCCCTTACGGACCAACGCCTATGTGTTTGCACATAATGGTCGCCTGGGCTACCCCGTTGCCGCGTCAATCGAATTACCTTCTGGCTGGAACTTTTAAAACCTGATCGGTCTAGAATAGAGAAAAAGGAGTCGAACATGAGTCTTTTAAATACGGCACAAAAATTGTATGTCCTGCATCCTGGGGTTGAAACGCATACTCCGGTTAAAAATCCACACGATCTGATTCCCGAAGGGGGTCGCGAGCAAGGACAACGTCAACTCGCCCCGCGGCTCGCAAGCTTGGTGGGCAAGCGACTGGCTCTGCTCGACAATAACAAAGTCAATGCACGCGAACTACTCACAGCCTTCGGCGCACAACTGAAGCGCTTGGGCGTGAGCGACATCAAGATGTGGCGCAAACCAACTTCGGCGGCCGCGGCACCGTTCATTTCGGAGATCACTGCATGGAAACCCGATCTGATGCTCACGGCCTCAGGCGACTGAGGGTCGTGCTCGTCGTGGAGTGTCCACGACTCGCACACGATAGAGTCTCTCGGGATTCCAACCGTGACGTTTTGTACCCAACCATTTCGTGGGATCGCGGCGACACGTTCAAAGTCTTTGGGGTTGCCTGGCCTACCCATCCTATTAATCGATCATCCACTCGCAAATCGTACCCTGCCAGAAATCGATGTCATCGCACAAGAACGGTTAAACGATGTCGTGCAATTTTTGATCGGTCTACCCAAAACTTAAGACCAAGCCTGCACCTAAAGTCGCGAGTCATTCAACAGATGGAGGGCTCGTGATGAGCACCAGCGCAACAGTATTAGAGCTAGAAACATCGCCTGATTCAGTGCAAGATTACTTCGAGCAACAGGGTTGGACGGATGGTCTACCGGTTGTCCCTCCAACACCTGAACGCGTCGCCGCGATGGTTGCTGGAAGTGACCTGCCCGCCACCGCCGAAATTGCCGCGATTGCCCCCGGCTATGCCCTATGCAGTGTTGAAAAACTCGCGATTAACGCCGTGATGGCAGGCTGTCTTCCAGGTTACATGCCCGTGCTCGTTGCTGCACTCAAGGCGCTCAGCGTGCCCAGCTTTAACTTGTCGGGCGTGCAGTCAACCACTCACCCTGTCGCGCCAATGCTCGTGATCAATGGACCGATCCGGCACCAAATCGGCCTGAACTGTCAGTCGAATGTTTTTGGCCAAGGCTTTCGGGCCAATGCAACGATCGGACGTGCGATACGTCTCGTCTTAATGAATATTGGGCAAGGCATCCCAGGAAAAACGGATATGGCCACGCACGGCACGCCGTGTAAATTCAGTTTTTGTGCCGGCGAAAATGAAGAGCAAAACCCCTGGGACCCCTTTCACGTTGAACACGGCCTGGCACTGAGCGATAGCAGCGTGCTCGTACACGCAGCGGAGTCGCCCCATAATGTTCAAGATCATGCCAGCGCAAATGCGGCTGAATTGTTACTGATGATTTCGGATGTGATGATGACGGTGGGTGGCAACAACATGAGTTCGGGTGGTGAAATGCTACTAGCACTTGGACCAGAACACGCCGCGATTTTGGCAAAACACGGGATGAATAAAGAAGATATTCGTCAAGATCTACACGCGCGCATGCGGCTTCAGTTGAGCCGTGTCAGTGAAGGCTGTCAAGAATGGTATCGAACGAAACGCAAGACGTTCAATGTCACTCCGGGAACGACCCATATTCCATATTTGGACGAAGCTTCTCAAATTCAAATTATCGTGACTGGAGGCCAAGGCTTGCACTCTATGGTCATCCCTAGTTTTGGTATTTCGCATTTTGCACTTGAGAAAATCACCTCGTAAATAATGATTGTTGCAACAGCGGGACATATTGATCACGGAAAAAGCACCCTTGTTAAAGCGCTGTCGGGGGTCGATACAGATCGGTTGCCAGAAGAGAGAGCCAGAGGGATCTCGATCGACCTAGGCTTCGCCTATTTGACGCTTCCAGAAACGCCAACGATTGGCTTTGTTGATGTCCCTGGCCACGAACGATTTGTGCGCAACATGCTGGCCGGTGTCTGTGGCATTGACTATGTCATGCTTGTGGTGGCCGCCGACGATGGTGTGATGCCACAAACGATCGAGCATTTAAGCATTGTGAATCTACTTGGCGTTCAGGCAGGTGTTGCCGTACTGACCAAAGTTGATCGCGTATCCACTGAGCGTGTTGCTGAAGTACATCAACAAGTACGCGCGTGTCTGAAGGACACAAACTTGGCGGGGATCGAGATTATCGAATGTTCGGCGATCACGCAACACGGCATTCCTGAGTTACGCAATCGCTTAGCCCAAGCCGCTCGCGAACTTCACCCCAAAAAATTAGCGGGTCAATCCTTTCGGTTTGCAATCGATCGGTCGTTTTCAATTGTAGGCAGTGGCACTGTCGTCACCGGGACGATTTTTGCCCATCAAGTGCGCGTGGGAGATCGCTTAACGGTATCCCCCAGTGGTGCCAATGTCCGCGTTCGTGGTATTCATAAAAATAGTGTTGCGGCCACCGAGGCAATGGCTGGCGAGCGCTGTGCACTCAATATTGTTGGCGTGAGCAGCTCAGAATGTGGTCGCGGAAATTGGCTAGTTGCACCCACCCTGCACGCACCCACCACTCGCTTAGATGTACGCTTGAGCGTCCTGAGCACAGAAACGCACAGACTCGCGCACTGGACTCAGGTGCATCTGCACGTAGGCACCACAGAAGTCGTTGCACAGGTCTCAATTCGTCGAGCTGGCGCGTTGGCGCCTGGTGCGACAGGCCACGCACAGCTTGTGCTGAGCCATCCGATCGCATGCGTCAGTGGCGATCGCTTCATTGTGCGCGATCAATCGGCGCAACGTACCATCGGCGGAGGCGTCGTGATTAATCCGTTCGCTGCGCAGCGCGTTCGGCAAAAGCTGCTCAGGGACACCGAGCTTGAGGCCTTGAGCCACACCGAGCCGACGGCGGCGCTTGCCGCCATGCTTTCTTGCCATACCGAAACAGGGTTCGACGCGGATCAATTCGGACGTAGCAAGAATATTGAACAGACAGAATTGTCTGCAATGCTCACACTGTTAAACGCACGCGTCATTGCAAAAGAGCCGACCTATGTGCTCTTAAACAAGGCGCATCAGAAGCTAACCGAACGTATTTTGACAGAAGTGCGGCAGCATCACCGCCTTGAACCCCAGGCAACGGGGATCAATCTAAAAGAGCTGCGTCAGCGATCAGCACCGCACATGAAAGCGAGTGTCTTTTTATCGTTTTTGAAAAACCTGACTGCAGAGAAGCAACTTGTCATCTTGGGTGCAGTCGTTGCCGTGACGGGGCATCAATCAACGGCAAACTCGTCTGATCAACTGATGTGGCAAAAAATCCAACCGGCGCTGATGACCGCAGGATTCAAGGCCTTAACGGTTGAGGCTTTAGCGCAAAGTGCTGGTTTAAAGACCTTGGTACTGAACGAATTGTTGCATCGAAAAGTAAAAGAAGGCGAACTCTACCGAGTACGTTCAGATCGTTTTTATACGCGTGCAACGTTTATTGAATTGTCGAAATTAGCTGAGCAGTTAGCCTTAGCTCACGCAGGGCAAACATTCATTGCCGCCCAATTTCGCGATATTGTTGGGGTGAACCGAACGCTCGCGATTGAGATTCTTGAAGTGCTTGATCGGCTAGGGATTACTCAGCGCGTCGGTGATACACGTAAGCTATTCAAATCAATCGAGAGCGTATTTGGACCTCAGTAGTCTAGCGCGCTCGTTTATTGATTCACAATCTTTGCGTCTTTGATGACCTGCCCCCACTTTAACGTCTCTGCCTCAATGAATGCTTTAAAGGCCTCAGGCGTACTACCCGCATGATCTGCGCCATTACTGGCTAATTTTTGTTGAATGTCAGGAAACGCAAGCACCTGATTAATCGCGAGGCTGAGCTGTCGCACAATGGGGTCGGGGGTTCCTGCAGGAACCATGGCCCCACTCCACGAGGTTGCCACATAGCCCTCAAAACCGGCTTCGATCATGGTGGGCACGTCGGGTAATAGCGGACTGCGCACAGGACTGGTCACCGCTAACGCCCTGAGTTTGCCCTGCTTCACGTGTTCAATCATTCCGGGCATTGTAGGAAACGCTACCTTCACCGTACCACTTAACAAGTCAACAATTTGGGGGCTCGTCCCTTTATAAGAGATATGCACCAACTCGACACCCGCTCTTGATTTAAACCATTCAGCGGCTAGATGGGGGGAGCCTCCCGTGCCTGAAGAGCTATAGCTGAGCTCTCCGGGGTGCGCCTTAATATAGGCGAGTAATTCTTTTACGCTGTAGACAGGCAAAGAGGGATGCACAAGCAAAAAACTCGTCACCGACGTTGCTTGTGACACGGCAACAAAGTCTTTAAACAGGCTATAGCTCAGATTTGGAAATAATGAGGCGCTAACAGCGGTTCCGATAGAAACCCAAAAAATGGTGTAGCCATCAGGCGCTGCGCGCGCTGCGAGTTCAGCACCAATGTTGCCGCTCGCGCCAGGTTTATTTTCAATCACGACGGGCTGACCTAACACTTCTGAAAGCTTCTGCCCAACTATTCGGGCGGGAACATCCGTTGACCCTCCAGGTGGGTAGCCGACAATAATCTTGATCGGTTTGCTGGGAAAGCTTTGCGCCTGCACCGTCAAGAAGCTGAGTGCCGCGCATAGACTCACGAGTACCGCACCCCAAAAGCTTGTGGTTCGATTTTTTATCATGACCGTATTCAAAAGTTGCCGTTATGGCATTTAATTAACAAATTCAAACACGCGTAGCCTGCGGATTCGCTGAACATACCATTAATTAGTCATATTTCAGTGGTAAAAATAACACTCTAGCCAAGGCATTAGACTAAAATCTTAATATCCAACGCATACGCTTAACTGCAGCAAACCTTTTGAAGACGGCTACCATGAAAAATTATGACGATATCGGCAAACTGCTCTTGCGACTCAGCGTAGGTATTTTTGTGATGATGCACGGTTTGTTTAAACTCGCCAACGGCATCGAAGGCATCATCGCGTTGGTTTCGGCGCAAGGCTGGCCTGCCTGGATCGCGTTTGGCGTGTTTATCGGAGAGATCGTCGCACCGGCTTTGCTCATCGTTGGTGTGGTGACGCGGGCGGCGGCCTTGACAATGGTCTTCAATATGGTGCTTGCCATCTATCTAGCGCATTCCGCTCAGCTCTTTAACCTTACTAAGACTGGTGGCTGGGTACTTGAATTGCAAGGTATGTTCTTAATGGGTGCCCTAGTCGTTGCGCTGTTAGGCGCAGGCCGCTTTAGCCTGGGTGGCAGCCACGGCCGTCTAAATTAGTTCGGCTCAAAGCCAAAGCGCGCTTTGGCTTTGAGCTGTGCCAATTCAAGTTCCAGCTGAGTCTTGGCTTCGCTCGTGCAATCAGCCTGCTCGGTTGGGTGCATTGCCTTACAAGTATTCATCGCCTCTTGATGGGCAGCAAGGGTTTCTTTGCGTGCGGTTTCAAACCGTTGTTCTAGTGTGAGATCTTCCTGAGTCCAGCGCTCGGGCTCGGGTTCAGGCCAGTGGATCGTAGGAGGTTCAGGCAAAGGCAATAGCGTTTGAGCAGATGCGCCTGCGATCCCTAGCAAAAAAATTACCAACCACCCAAGACGCAACAAGGGTTTAAATTCAAAGATATAAAATATTTTCATCGCACACCCCACAAATAACTTGGTACTCTTACTAATGTACGCTTTTTTTACGCAGTATTTAGACGGAACGTCGCTCATGCTTCTCAAAAAAATTAGTCAAAGACTCTGCTTGCTAGTTGCCCTGCTGAGCCCCTCGATTACCTGGGCTGAGCTCAAAGCGGGCGCCCAAGCCCCGACTTTTACTGCGCCCGCAGCTTTAGCGGGTCAAACATATTCCTTCGTTCTTGCAGAGGCGCTTAAAAAAGGGCCTGTTGTCGTTTATTTTTATCCCAAAGCCTTCACTACAGGCTGCACCATCGAGGCACAACTTTTTGCTGAGGCAACTGAGCAATTTGCTGCGCTCAAAGCCACAGTCATTGGCGTGTCTGCCGACGACCTTGATACCTTAAAGAAGTTTTCTGAAGGCCCCTGTGGCGGTAAGTTCGCGGTGGCCGCAGATCTAGATCGCAGCATCATCAAGGCCTACGATGCGGGGATGATGCTTAAACCCGATATGGCCAGTCGCATTTCTTATGTGGTCACGCCAGACCAAAAAATATTGTTTGTACATAGCGGCATGAATCCAGATCAACACGTCACCAATACGCTCTCTGCCCTAAAAAACTGGCAGGTAAAACGGTAACGTGCCGATGACGTCTGTTTGTTGGTTTCGGACCGATTTACGCGTACTTGATCAGCCCGCCTTGGCGGCGGCAGCAGCTCAAGGGCCCGCCATCGGCCTTTTTATTGCCTCCCCAGCGCAATGGCGTAGTCATCATGACGCAGCTATCAAGATTGATTTTTGGTTACGCGCAGTACAAAGCTTACGCATTGAACTTGAGCGACTGAATATCCCGCTTAAGATCCTGGTGGTAGATCAATGGGCAGAGGTGCCCAGTGCACTTCTGGCATTTTGTCAGCAGCATGATGTACAAAACGTGCATTGCAACCGCGAACAGGGCGTCAATGAACGCAGGCGGGATCGAGCGTCTTATCGTTTACTCGCCGAACACAATATATCGCTGTTAGGCCATCAGGGCGGCACGTTGCTTGTTCCTGGTAGCGTCAAGACAGGCGCCGATGCCTACTACCGTGTCTTTACGCCATTTTCTAAAGCCTGTCGCGAGAAACTTCGAACTGCGCCCTATCAACTCACCGCGTTGCCCAAAAAACAAACATCTAAAGGGCTACCGTCATCCGACGCTTTGCCACCAGAATTGAAGCCACTCTTGGCAGTCACGAAAAAATCGCTGCAAGACGCCTGGCCTGCAACCACTGAAGCCGCGCACGCTCGACTTGAACTATTTGCGCAAACGCGCATGGCACAGTATCAACCTGATCGAGATTTTCCAGCCATTCCCGGCACGAGCGTGTTGTCCCCTTATCTGGCCGCAGGACTGATCTCGGCTGGCCAGTGTTTGCATGTTGCCATGCACTTAAATAAAGGTGAATCTGACACGGGCCAACGCGGTATCGTGGTCTGGATCAATGAGCTCTTATGGCGCGAGTTTTATCAACACTTGATGCATGGCTACCCCACCCTTTCAATGCATCAGCCGATGCGCCCCGAAACCAATGCCGTGGTCTGGAGAAAGGCACCTGAAGATTTCAAGGCATGGTCGCAAGCTCGCACGGGCGTGCCCATCGTCGATGCCGCGATGCGCCAATTGCTTGCAACAGGTTGGATGCATAATCGCTTGCGGATGGTGGTCGCGATGTACTTAAGCAAAAATCTCCTGCTTGACTGGCGTTTGGGAGAAACTTTTTTTATGCAACACTTAATCGACGGCGAGCTTGCAGCAAACAATGGAGGTTGGCAATGGAGCGCCTCAACCGGCGCGGATTCAGCCCCCTATTTCAGAGTCTTTAATCCTATTAGTCAGTCAGAAAAATTTGATGCAGAGGGTCGTTTCATCAAGCATTGGTTGCCAGAGCTTGCAAGCCTCTCGGCCAAAGAGATTCACGACCCAAGCACCGCAGCCCGTCGCGCACTGAATTATCCTGAACAAATCGTTGATTTACGCAGTAGCCGGGTGCGTGCAATCGAGGCATTCAAAGGCTTACGTTAGACGCTTTGGCTTCAGTACGATTTACCATCAGCATGGTTAACAAAGGTCCCACTATGAGTCTCGCACGTTTTTCTGTCAAAACAATTCACGGTGACACGCAAGTGTTAAATCAGTACGACGGCAAGGTCTTACTTGTGGTGAATGTCGCGTCAAAGTGCGGCTTCACCGGTCAATACGCAGGATTACAGGCGTTACACCAAGAGTACGCTGATCGCGGGCTAGTCGTAATGGGATTTCCGTGCGATCAGTTTGGCCACCAAGAACCCGGAACCGAGGCTGCGATCTTAAATTTTTGTGAAACGCAGTACAAGGTCTCTTTCCCAATGTTTGCAAAAATTGAAGTGAACGGTGAGCACACCGATCCGTTTTATCAATGGTTAAAGTCAAGTAAGCCAGGCGTACTTAGAACCGAAGGGATTAAATGGAATTTCACAAAGTTTTTAGTTGACCGACAAGCCCAGGTGATTAAACGGTACGCGCCAACCGATACGCCAGAATCCATGCGCACAGACATCGAACAAGCACTGAGCGCCGCCTAATCATGAACCAGCGCCTGATCATTGCGTATCTATTTGTGTTGTGCGGGCTCGCTGGCTGTGCGAGCGAACCTATCGTCCTACAAGACATCACGCTGGCCAACGACGCTCCTGCGAGCACCAGCAACGTCGGATCGGTCCGGCGTCCGGTTACGCCACCCAAACTCGTTGATCAGCCCGTGACGAGTTCAAATATTCTCACGGGGTCTGGTGCCAGCATCAATGTTGTCTCCGACACGTTACCCAGCAACAGGTCAATTGTTTCAGACACAACGCCGGCGATTACGCCTGAGTTGGTGCCGCCTGCGGCAGCTGTCAAACCCACGCGCCTCGCAAAGGCGATGATGATTGAGCCTGACAAGAAGACGTCTGAAGTGACTCAGGCTGCTGCAGACAAGACGCGCGACGTGGTCAATCCTGAAAAAAAATACGCCTCGCAGGTCATAACCCTTAAACGCACCAAACCCAATTGCAAGGGGTCCGAGTGCCCGGTCATCACACTTAAGCAACTCAACTTCAAAGACTACCCACGATTCAATACCTTTCTTGAACAAACACTTTTATCATTGGCGTTGCTTGAAACAAACAATGATCAAAGATTTCGCGACGTTCCAGAACTAGAGGCGCATTTTTTTAATAAGGCACAGCCTCGCGAGGAAATTGCCTTGTCTTCAAGCTTGAAATACATGTCTGAAGAGGTGGTCGTCGTCCAGCTAGATAGCTTTATCTACACGGGTGGTGCCCATGGGATGTCAACTACGCAATATATAAATTGGCTGCCTAAGACCGACAAACTTCTGACGCTCGAAGCGATGCTTTTACCGGGTAAGGCAGCGGCCTTTAATGAGGCACTAAAAAAACAGCATGCGCTGTGGTTGAAAAAGAACGCAACCGCCAAAAAGGACCCCTCTGGCTACAACAAATTATGGCCATTTGAGCCAAATGACAACGTCGCATTACTTGAAAACGGTGTGGCAGTCACTTACGATCCCTATAGCATCGGGCCCTACTCAATGGGCAAACCGACCATCTATATCCCCTTCAGTGAACTCAAGGGGATATTGCAGCCCGAGTTGTTACCTAAAAGCTAAG
>CAIYCP010000369.1 GCA_903924715.1 uncultured beta proteobacterium | reverse complement strand
CTTAAGCGTTGGGCGCAGCAATTTGAAACAGCCATTTCATCGATTCGCGAACAAGGTTACGACGATGCGTTCATCCGAATCTGGCGAATGTATCTCGCGTATTGCGAAGCAGGGTTTAGAGAGCAACGAACGGATGTCAAGCAATGGACACTTTGCGCAAAGTAACAGGTGGTTTGTTCTTACTGTTGGCGGCACTCGGAGTGGTGTGGGCCAGTGGCCTGACGCCTGCGTTACCCAACGCTCAGTTGGTCGGTCAAGGCCAATTTAGTCGGTTCGGGTTTTCGGTTTACCAAGCGCAATTGTGGGCACCGCTCGGACGCTATGTGTCGGGTGAACCATTTGCTTTGTCATTGATCTATTCGCGTGAAATCTCAGGCACTAAGTTGGTACAAGCATCCCTTGACGAAATGCAAAAGCTTCAAGCACCCGTGAACCAAAGTAAAGAATGGCGTGCCGCACTCGAACGGGTGCTGCCCGATGTGTTACCCGGAGATTCAATTACGGGTGTGTATCACCCCGGAGAGGGTGCGGTATTTTTTCATCGCAATCAGAGAACCGGAAAAATCGAAGACGAGTTGGCCAAATACTTTTTTGCAATTTGGCTTGATCCACGCACCAGTGAGCCGGGTTTGCGTCAAGCTTTGTTAGGCGAGCGGCCGTGAAACCGCAAGGTCTCTTGAGCTACGCCGCGTTAGGGCTTCCTCTGGCGATGGCGATGATGCCGATTTATATGATCGCACCTAAGTTTTATGGTGATGTGCTGGGGCTTGAGTTGGGGGCACTGGGGGCTGTTTTATTTTTCACCCGCCTACTTGATACGGCGCAAGATCCATGGATTGGCGGTTTCGTCGATCGACTTCAGGGGCGTCAAAACGGCTGGCGGCATGTCATGATCGTGGCGGCCTGTTTGTTGGCGGTGGGTTTTGTACTCTTGTTCACGCCCCCTGTCTGGTCGCAGACCGGCTTGTTTTTTTGGTTGAGCGGCGCGTTGGTGCTGGTGTACGGTGGGCACAGCTTGTTAAGTGTTTGTTATCTCACCTGGGGCGCACGCTTGACTGACGATCTGGCTGGGCGCGCACGCGTCACGGCCTGGCGCGAGGCATTTGGCTTGGTGGGGGTCGTTGTGGCTTCAGTGCTGCCGGTGCTTTGGGTGACGCAACTGGGGCCTCGAACCGGATATCAATTATTCGCTTGGATCTTTGTAGCGCTGTTAGTGATTGCGCTTGGGATCACGCTGCGCGGAGCCCCTGCACCCAAGGTGGCGAGTATTCAAGGGTCTGGCGCCTGGCGCCAGGCGTTAGCGCCCGTTGAGGTCCGTCGCGTTTTACTTTTTTATTTGCTGAATGCGATCTCAGTGGCCATTCCGGCGACCCTAGTCTTGTTTTTTATAGATGATGTTGTGCAGGCGCCGCAAGAGGCTGGATTGTTTTTGGGGATCTATTTTTTTGTGGGCATGTTGACCTTGCCAGTTTGGGTGAAGTTGGCTGACCGAGTGGGTAAAGCGCGTGCTTGGTGCTGGGGTAGTGGTTTGGCGGGCCTGTCGCTTTTGAGTGCCTATTGGGTGGGCGCCGGTGATGTCTTTTTTTACAGTGCAGTGTGTGCGCTTGCTGGTGCCGGCTTGGGAGCAGATGTTGCGTTGCCGCCCGCCATGCTGGCCGATGCTATTCCACCGAGTTACCAGCAAAACACGGGTTTGTATTTCGGGATCTGGGTCTTGATCGGCAAGTTCGCACTGGCGCTGGCTGCCGGTTTCGCATTACCCGCACTGCAATTTTTTGAATATCGACCTGGGAACAGTGAGTCTGCGTCTGCCTTGACATCACTGTATGTATTTTTACCCTTTCTGTTTAAGTGTTTGGCGATGATCATTCTATTTTCGCAATCCTTGCGTCATTTTTTGACGCGAGTACAAATTCAAAAGGAATCATGATGAAACTGAAATCCCTCTTGGCATCGGCAACGGCCGCGCTGTTGACCGCCTGTGGCAGTGTGGACGTTGCGCATTATGCGGCCGAGAAACCTTCGCTTGAGTTACCTAATTTTTTTAATGGAACGATTGACGCCTGGGGAATTTTTCAGAAGCGCAGCGGTGAAGTCGCTCGTCGGTTTAATGTAGAAATTCAGGCGACGTGGGTCAATCCAAATGAAGGCATCTTAGACGAGCGGTTTGTCTATTCAGACGGTGAGCAACAGCGACGCGTCTGGACGCTCAAGCGTCAGTCGGATGGTACTTGGCAAGGAACAGCTGATGACGTTGTTGGAGTAGCGACGGGTCGCGTATCTGGTAATGCTTTACGTTGGACCTATGTCATGCGATTGCCTGTTGATGGAAAAGAATACCTAGTGAATTTTGATGACTGGATGTGGCAAATGGATGAGTCATCCATGATGAATCGCTCAACAATGTCAAAATTCGGCATTGACTTGGGCGAGGTCACCTTGTTTTTTCGTAAGCGCGTCGCGCCGAAGGCCCCATGATGAAAGCGCTGAATAGCCCTATTACATCTTGGGCGGGTAAGCGGGTCTGGTTGGTCGGTGCTTCGAGCGGAATTGGGGCCGCGTTAGCGCAGGCGTTACTGAAGGCCGGGGCGCACGTGGCAGTCTCCGCACGTCGCGCAGAGCAATTGGCGACGGTTGCAGGCTCGCACTCAAACGCGCATGTCGTGCCCTTAGACGTCACGCAGACCGATGCCTGGCCTGTGGCACTGGCGCAGGTGCTTGAACGCTTGGGCCATATCGATTTGGTTGTACTTGGCGCTGCGCGTTACGATCCCGCCCATAGTTGGCAAATTGATCTTGAGCGGGTTGAAAAAAGTTTCGATGTAAACGTCGTGAGCCTGTATCGTGGCTTGTCGGTGGTTGTGCCTTATATGCTTGAACGAGGTCACGGTGGTGTATCGTTGATTGCAAGTATTTCAGGTTATACCGGCTTGCCTCGTGCATTAATTTATGGCGCGACGAAGGCTGCATTACAAAACCTGGGTGAAACGCTTTATTTTGAACTCGCCCCGAAAGGTTTATCCGTTTATTTGATCAATCCTGGTTTTGTACAAACACCCATGACGTCAGAAAATGATTTTCAAATGCCAGGATTGATG
>CAIYCP010000368.1 GCA_903924715.1 uncultured beta proteobacterium | reverse complement strand
GAAGACACCCAAACTGTCTTGCGTGATCGACTGAAAATGACGCCCGCTGATATTGCAAAGCTACAACAGAGCGGCATTGTGAATGCGTGACGCCGCCCTTATACAATAGCGGCTGTACCGCGCTAGTAAACTAACAAGAATATGCTTATCCAAAAATAAAGAGACGCTTCATGAAGTACGACGAAATTTTAGGTTCCTGACCATGATGCTAACGCTTCACGATCCTCAAAAAACGCGCGAAAACTATGCGTCGGGCGCCTGGAACGCCGACACGATGTTTGGTTTGCTGCAACAGCACGCTCAAACACGCCCTCAAAGCATTGCGCTTCGGGATTTATTTACGACGATGACTTGGTCGCAAGTCTTAGCCGCGGTTGAACAGGTTGCAACAAATCTCCACCACGCAGGCTTAAGCGCCGGCGATCGGGTGGCCATCTGGTTACCGAGCCGCGTTGAAAGCGTGATTGTGTTCATGGCT
Source organism: uncultured beta proteobacterium (assembly GCA_903924715.1). Lineage (GTDB taxonomy): Bacteria > Pseudomonadota > Gammaproteobacteria > Burkholderiales > Burkholderiaceae_B > Zwartia. The sequence continues at coordinate 4,184 of CAIYCP010000368.1, read as the reverse complement.
TGTTCGCGCAATGGCTATGTGTGCTGTCCTTCGCTTCACCAAAGCTACACCTCGAGTGAAATCATCACTTTACTCAAGCGTATTCGTTGCAAAGCATTTTTCACGACGCTTGGCTATGGCTCTGATGCAGCCACTTCGCCGATCACCACGTTGCTAAGTGAAGTGCCCACCTTGATGCGCACTTTTCTACACGGCGCGACCTTTGCCGACGCGACGCAAACGCTTGTGCATCAAACACCCACTGCTTCAGCCGCACCGCTCGACTTGCCGCCGGCTACCACCAATCCCGACAAGATTGTTTATCTGGCCTTCACCTCAGGTACCACGGGTTTGCCCAAAGGTGTCATGCATAGCGATAACACCTTGCTGGCAAACGGTCGCATGATGGTACGAGATTGGCACCACAATCACGACTCAATTCTGCTCACCCTCAGCCCCTTAAGCCATCACATCGGCACTGTTGCACTTGAGCAATGGCTAGCGGCCAGTTTGCAACTTGTGATCCACAATTTTGCTGCGGGCAAGCCCGCGCTCGACTGGATCATTGAAAGCGATGCTACGTACGTCATGGGCGTGCCCACGCACGCCATGGACATTCTTGAAGATTTTCGTCGTCGCAGCTTCAAGGCGATGGGCAAGGTAACTTCCTTTTATATGGCGGGCTCACCGATCCCGCGCGAAGTGGCCGAACAGTTCTTGCGGATCGGCGTCACACCTCAAAACGTCTATGGCATGACCGAGAACGGCTCGCATCAGTACACCTTGCCCACTGACCCGACCAATACCATTGTGGCCACCTGCGGTCGAGCCGCACAAGGCTACGAAGTCCGTATCTTTGATGCTGAGCAACCCGATCAAGAGGTCGCTCCCGGCCAGGTCGGAGAAATTGGCGGACGAGGCGGTCTCTTGATGCTGGGCTACTTTGACGATCAAACTGCCACCGAAAACTCCTTTAATCGCTCAGGCTGGTTTATGAGCGGCGATCTCGGCGTCTTTGATGAACAAGGCTGTTTGCAAATCGTTGGTCGCAAAAAAGATTTGATTATTCGTGGCGGGCACAATATCCATCCGGCCAGAATTGAAGACCTCTCGCACCGGCACCCCGATGTGGTGAAAGCAGCGGTCTTTCCGATTGCAGATGATCGCCTAGGCGAGCGCGTATGCTTGTCAATTTTGCAGCGTGCTGGCGCCACGATTGACCCTCAGCAGGTGCTGCAACATTTGCACGAGGTGGGTCTATCTAAATATGACATGCCCGAATACTTCATTGTGCTACCCGCATTTCCGTTAACGGCGAGCGGAAAAATTTTGAAACGCGAACTGATCGAGATGACCAAGCGCGGTGACATTAAACCCGCCCCCATCCGCTGGAAAGCACCCAGCACGCCCGCCAATCCTTAACGCACGCATCGCTACCTACTTAAAGGCAATTGACCATGGCAGTAGAACTCTCAATTCAAGAAGGCCTTGCGCACCTCCACCTCAATCGCCCAAAAGCTTTAAACGCCTTGAGCTTTGAGATCTTGCAAGAAATCAATACTGCCCTCGCAAACATTGAACAGTCCATTGAGTCTCGGCACGTACGCGGCTTAATCATCACCGGAGAAGGCGAAAAATCTTTTTGCGCAGGTGCTGACATCACCGAGTTAATGGGACGCACACTGTCGCAACAACACGAAGGCGCTCGCATTGGGCAAGAAGTTTTTAATCGTATTGCTGCATTACGAATTCCGTCGGTTGCCGTGATTCATGGTTATGCGTTTGGCGGGGGCCTTGAACTCGCGCTCTCATGCACCTTTCGTATTGCCACTGCCCGCGCCAAAATGGGGCTACCTGAAATCAAACTCGGCCTGATTCCGGGCTACGGCGGCACGCAGCGATTGCCCCGTCTGATTGGCGAAGGGCGCGCAACAGACATTATTTTATCGGGCCGTACGGTCGAGGCCAACGAAGCAGAACGCATTGGACTGGTCACCCGCTTAGTTGAAGACGGCCAGCCCTATACGCTAGGTGTTGAATTTTTAACGCCCTACTTAAAGCATGGCTTGCTCGCACTTGACATGGCGCGCCAAGCAATCTCACGCGGTGTACAAACGACCTTGAGTGAAGGCCTGAAAATCGAACGCGACCTCTCAACATTGAGTTTTCAAACGAAGGATGCCCACGAAGGCATGACCGCCTTCGTAGAAAAAAGGCAAGCCGTCTTTAAAGATCATTAAATCCAAGGTCACATCTCGCTTTACCTCAAAACGATTATTTCAATAGGCAAGACATGAGCACTTCAGCAAAAAAAGGCTGCATTATCGTCACCGGGGCCAGTCGCGGTATTGGGGCTGCGATCGCGCTTGGGCTTGCTCAGGCGGGCTACGACGTCGGCTGCCTCTCGCGCTCGGGCGACACACCGCAAATTACCGGCGCCACGCCAGAGCTGGCTAAACACTGGTTTAGCAGCAAATGTGACGTCAGTCGTCCTGAGCAATTGGCCGCAGCCTTCACTGATACCGCCAAGCGCTCAAACCAACCGTTGATCGGTCTGGTGAACAACGCAGGCATTCACTCTCAAGATAAAGTGCAAGATATTGCAGAGAAAGAATTTAAAAACGTAATGGATGTCAACGCCTATTCAGTGTTGGCCGCGAGTCAGTCGATTTATCCTCACTTGCTTGAAAACAAAGGCGGCCTCATCGTGAACATCGGTTCGTTCTATGACAAGCTTGGTGTCAAACAGCATCTTACCTACTGCGCAACCAAAGCCGCGGTGGGTGCAATGACCCGTTGCATGGCCGTCGAATGGGCGCCTAAAGGGATTCGCGTACTCAACGTTGCCCCCGGTTATGTGATGACAGACTTCAATCGTGAAATGATTCAAAAAGGCCCACTTGCCGACTATCTTGCAAAACGAATCCCCTCAGGTGTCGCGGGTGAAGCGCAAGATATCGGCAATCTTGTGACTTCGTTATTTATCTTAAATTCACCTTACATGACCGGCGAGACTATCTATATCGATGGTGCGCACGGTATGTTGCAGTAATCAAGCGAGCAGATCATGAATGTATTAGAACGACTAGATGCCGCGCAGCCTTGGACACAAGAAGAAACCATGCTGCTTGATTCGGTTCGACAACTCGCGGCTGAAAAAATTGCACCGCGCGCCGCCCATTACGACAAGACCGCAGAGTTTCCGTGGGATAACATTAAAGACATCAACAATCTCGGCTTGAACGCCATGTTCATCCCAGAGGCCTATGGTGGGGCGCCACTATCGTATGCTTGCTATCTAGCCTGTGTACGCGAGATCAGCGAAGCCTGCGCCTCAACGGGCATCATTTGGGCAACCAACTTTCATGCCATTAAACCTTTAATGGATTTTGGCAACGAAGAACAAAAACAACGTCTGTTACCCCGCATGGCAGAAGGCGGCTTGGCCGCCCTTGTTATTACTGAACCTACCGCAGGTTCAGATGCCACTGGGATGAAAACCACCTTCACGCCCGATGGTGATTCGATCATCATGAACGGCAGCAAAATTTTTATTTCCAATGGTGATGTCTCAGATCTTTATATTGTCTTTGGCAAATGGAGCGAGATCGCCGGCGATAAAGAATCAATATCGGCCGTCGTGCTTGAAAAAGGCACGCCGGGCTTTAGCATCACGGGCACCGAAGACAAAATGGGGACGCGCGCCTCGGGCACCGCCTCGCTCGCATTTGATCAGGTGCGGATCCCTCGTGCAAATCTGTTGTGCGAGCCGGGCGATGGCTTAAAAATCTTACTCGCGTCGCTCAATAAATCAAGGCCAAGCGTTGCCGCGCACGCGCTAGGTATCGCGCGTGCCGCCTTTAATGACGCGATCGCCTACATGAATGACCGCCGTCAGTCGGGCAAACGCCTGCTTGAATTTCAAGGCCTTCAATTTAACGTCGCTGACTTAGCCGCCGAACTTGTCATGGTTGAATCGTGGTTGTGGCGTGTGGCCCAACTGATCGAAAGCAACGCACCCAATGTCGGTATCGAAGCTTCGATCTTAAAGTTAAAGGCTACGGATCTTGCCATGCGCATCGCCACCGATGCCGTACAGTTTTTAGGTGGTTATGGCTATTGCAAAGACTATCGCGTCGAGCGCCTCATGCGTGATGCAAAGATTACTCAAATCTGGGAAGGCACCAATCAAATTCATCGTCAAT
>CAIYCP010000367.1 GCA_903924715.1 uncultured beta proteobacterium | reverse complement strand
TTGACTCACTCAATCCGTCGTCCTCTAATAGAGACCCTGACCCCGTGACTCAACCACTGATACTCTCGACTCAACCACTTGATCTTTACGCCGAACAAACCTTCGCGCGCTTTGGTCAGTTCAAAATTGCTGCAGAGCCAACGCTTGAAGGTTTAATGCGCGAGATTGCACCCGCGATTGCGCTTGTCGTTCGGGGGCAAGTACAAATTACAGCAGCGCTAATGGACGCAGCCCCAAACCTGAAGGTGATCGGTCGCACCGGAGTCGGTTATGACAGCGTCGATATTGAAGCAGCCACTGCACGAGGTATCGCGGTGGTCTACACGCCAGGCGCAGGTGCGCGTGCTGTTGCCGAAGCTGCCTTTGCCTTCATGCTCGCCTTATGCAAAATGATTGCGCACTGGGATCACGAAACAAAAAAGGGCAATTGGCAGGCACGCATCGCCTCACAAGGCACCGATCTTGATCAAAAAACGCTCGGTATTATTGGCTTAGGCCGCATTGGTCAAATTGTGGCGAAGATGGCCAAGCCGTTTGAAATGAATGTCGTGGCCTACGATCCTTATCTGGATCCAGCGGTTGCACGTGCGCTAGAGGTCAAACTAATCGACCTTGATACCTTGATGGCGCAAGCAGATTTTGTCACGCTGCACTGTCCACAAAACGACGAGACCATGGGCTTGATCAATCGAGCTCGATTAAAACAAATGAAACCTGGCGCATTTTTAATTAACTTGGCGCGTGGTGGGGTCATTGAAAGCCTCGACCCTATCTATGAGATGCTCGTGAGTGGGCACCTACGAGGCGCCGCGCTCGATGTCTTTTTAGTCGAGCCACCAGACCATACGCATCCAATCTTCGGGTTACAAAACTGTCTTGTATCTCCGCATGCAATGGCCACAAGCGAAGGCGCCATGCGGCGTATCTATGAGTCTATGGCCAACGACATGACCGCAATCCTGGCTGGTAACGCACCCCAGTATATCGTCAACCCAGAAGTACTGAGGCGCTGAACAAGCTGGGGGATTTACACGTTTTGTATTGACTGAAAACCTTAAAGCGTTGGATAGTCGGTGTACCCTTTTGCGTCGCCACCGTAAAATGTTTTACGGTCATAAGGTGTCAACGGCGCATTGAGCTCAAAGCGTTTCGGTAAATCTGGATTCGAAATAAAGAAACGTCCAAACGCAATTGCATCGGCTTGACCACTGGCCACTACAGCCTCAGCATCATCGCGACCATAACCACCGGCAGACAAGACCTTACCCTCAAACATGGGGCCAAACAATTTTGAAGTGCTAGGTTGATCGACCGCCATCTTGTCGGTGCCACCCGCCATGGTTGAGCGCGGCTCGATCAAATGCAAGAACGCCAAATGCAGTGCGCGAAGCTGATGAACAAGGTAGGTAAACAACCCTTTGACGTCAGTGTCGGACATATCATTAAACGTGCCGTAGGGCGACAAACGCACACCCACTCGGTCGCTTCCCCACACACCACAGACAGCTTTCAGAACCTCAAGCAAAAGACGGCTTCGATTTTCAATCGTTCCGCCATACGCATCTGTGCGTTTGTTTGAGCCGTTATGCAAAAACTGATCTAACAAGTAACCATTGGCGCCATGCACTTCAACACCATCAAAGCCGGCAAGTTTTGCCTGTTGCGCTGCATGCACGTAATCTTGGATGAGCGCTGGAATTTCATCTAACGCCAACGCCCGCGGTGTTTCAAAAGCTTCAAGCCCCCAAGATGCTGTATAGACTTTGCCGCTTGGTGCAATCGCCGAAGGTGCGACCGGAAGCCCCTGTTCAGAATGCAAGGAAGTATGGGAAATGCGACCCACATGCCAAAGCTGGCAGATGATTTTTCCGCCTGCAGCATGCACAGCATCCGTCACCTTAAGCCACCCCTGCACCTGTTCATCGCGGTAAATCCCGGGCGTAGCGGGATAGCCTTTTGCCAACGTTGAAATCTGAGCCGCCTCAGAAATGATCAAACCAGCGCTCGCACGCTGAGCGTAGTACTGAGCCGCTAACGGGCCGGGCACATCACCGGCACCCGCACGCATACGCGTCAAGGGGGCCATTACCACTCGATTGCTTAAAGCAATCGCACCAAAAGTTTCTTTCGTTAAGAGTTTCATGCCGCACAGTCAAAAGGTGATCGAACTACGAGTTTACCCTAGCGTCCAAAACTCACTTCAGGCGTAGAGTGGACTGAACCGCTCACGGACGGCCTTCCGTTTATTACCAAAAGGCAAACCAATGAAACTTCCAGCACAAACCGAACCTACCCTGTGGGGCGCGATCGCCGGAGCCGCCTTAATTTCTCTGATCGGCTTTGGCTTTGCTGATTGGCAAACAGCAGGTGGAGCAACCACCCTGGGTAAAGCACAGGCAAACAAAGCTGTCGCAGCAGCCCTCGCCCCTGTCTGTGCCGAAATGTTCAAACGTGATGCGAACTTTGACGCCAACTTAGTCGAACTTAAAAAAGCCGACGAATGGGCACGCGCGACTTATATTGAAAAAGGCGGTTGGGGAAAAATGCCTGAATCAGCCAAAATTGACTCAGAAACGGCTCGCTCTTGCGCAGCACTTCTGACCAAGGCTTAATCGGTCACCACGCTTCGCTCAGTCAAAAGGAATTGCGCATCTTTGGAAGATGCACAATGCCTTTTTTAATGTCGATTTAAAAAAAGATTATTTATCTTTATTCTTAATTCGGGTGTAAACCGTATTCACAACGGTTGCACGAACCGGATCCGTCAGCCCCGAGGCAGGCTTGGGCGTCGACGTATCTTTTTTAGGTTTTTTTGCTTCTTTACTGGATTTCTGTTGACCTTTTGCCACGATAGACTCCCTTGAAT
>CAIYCP010000366.1 GCA_903924715.1 uncultured beta proteobacterium | reverse complement strand
GCGCAACATTTCCTTGAGCAGGTTGCCGACGTCGATGTGGTGGTCGCTTGTGCTGGCATCAGTGCAGGCACACTCACTGAGCAGGCTGACGATTTTGGTGTCTTCAAAGCGATATTTGACACTAACGTGATGGCGACGGTCTCGACCTTTGATCTGTTCGTGCCACAAATGCTTCAGCGTCAAAGCGGTACGCTGGTTGGCATTGCAAGCGTGGCTGGTGTGCGAGGCTTGCCAGGAGCTGGGGCCTACAGTGCCTCAAAGTCAGCCGTGACCACCTACTGCGAAAGCTTGCGCTTAGAGCTCAAGCCGCACAATGTTGCGGTTGTGACAATTGCACCTGGCTACATTCGCACAGAGATGACTGAAAAAAATCCCTATCACATGCCATTTTTAATGAATGCTGAGGTGTTTGCAGTGAAGGCTGCAAGGGCGATTCAACAAAAAAAATCGTACACGGTGATTCCGTGGCAGATGGGAGTGGTGGGTAAACTGATGCGTTTGCTGCCAAACTGGTTGTATGACAGGCTCGCGGTGAATGCACCGCGCAAACCCAGACGCAGCGTTTAGCCTTTAGTTTTGAGTCATATCATCACTAGAGCCGCGCTCTAGATGTCGTACGTCGCCCCAGTTAATCAGTTTCCAGCCTTCTTTCGACACGCTTAAGCGGTTCAGGCTTGCATTGAGCAGCGGTGCTTCGCGCGGGAGGCGCAGGCTGACTTGGCTTGCATGACGCCAAATGATGTCCATTGCACCACCGTGACTCACCACCATGACACGCTGACCCAGGTGCTTGGCGGCAATGTCATCAATGGCTTGCACGACGCGCCGATGAAAAAAACCAAGTGATTCACCGCCCGGCAGTTCGGCATCCGGGTCGCGACTGCGCCAGACTTTGGCCGCTTCGGGGGCGTGTTGATCCATCTCGCCATAGACTAAGCCCTGCAATACGCCAAAGTGACGTTCTCGCACACCGGTTTCGATGTTTAGCGCAAGACCAAGTGCGTCGGCCAGAATGCTGGCGGTGTGATGCGCGCGTTTGAGGTCGCTAGTGTAAATGGCGTCAACGCCATCTCCTTGCGTTTTTAGTTGCGCAAGATGCTTGCCCAGGGCTTGCGCTTGTTCAATGCCCTTTTCATTCAGAGGAATATCTTCCCAGCCTTGCACGCGGCGCAAGACGTTCCAGGGTGTTTCTCCATGTCTAACTACCCAAATTTCGGTCATGCTATATATCCAGAATCTTAATATTTGAAGTGGGGAGATTGATCATAACGTGCGCGTTGACTGCGTATGGCGTTTCACCAAGCTGGTGCGTTTGATCAACCATCACCTGTTGCGAATTGCAAAGAACAAAATACCGCGTTTGTTGCCCCATAAATTCTTTTGCGACCACGGTGCCGGGTAATACGAGTGATGATACCTGAGAGGCGCCCAGACTACTTTGCGTGTGTTGTTGCAATGAAACCTGATGGGGACGCGCGCAGACCAACACCGATGCGCCCACGCGCAAGGCGTTGAGTAGGCTTGGTGAGACAGCGGTTGTAGCAACCGTGCAGGTCATGCCGCCTATGAGGTTCACAACAAGATGATCAGCCAGAATTTCTTGCACGGTCGCGTTGAGTTTGTTCATGCTGCCCACAAACTCAGCCACAAAGCGATTGATGGGTGTATCAAACAAGTCGACGGGGGTGCCCACTTGTTGCACGACGCCCTGATGCAGTACCGCCATCCGATCGGCGGTGGTCATAGCCTCTTCTTGATCATGCGTGACAAAAATAGTCGTGATACCTAATCTGCGTTGCAAGGCGAGTAGTTCTTGACGCATTTGTGTGCGCAGATTCTTGTCTAGATTAGAGAGTGGTTCGTCAAGCAAGAGAACTTTGGGCTCAATGACAACGGTTCGAGCCAGGGCAACACGCTGCTGTTGCCCGCCCGATAGCTGTCCAGGATAGCGCTGCGCATAATCCGTTAATCCGACGAGTTCTAAAACGTCTTGAACGCGTTGCCTCAACGCTGCGCGCGCAACGCGTCGCTCAACCAAACCGAAGGCGACGTTATCCCACACGGTCATGTGCGGCCAAAGCGCGTAGTTTTGAAACACCATACCAATATCGCGTTGCCAAGCAGGCACCTGACTGATATCCAGGCCGTCGACCAACAGTTGACCTGTTTTCAGTGAATTAAAACCAGTAATCAATCGAAGTAATGTCGATTTTCCTGAGCCCGACGGCCCGAGGAGTGCAAAAAATTCGCCTGGTGCGATCGTCAGGTTGATATTTTTCAATACGTCAGTCGCGCCATACGAAAGGCTGACATCGCGACATTCGACACTGACTTTTTTCATGATGAATTAGCCCTGAGGTCGGTGAATTTGAGTCAATCGCTGATGGCGCGAGACCAGCCAGTGTGAGGCGTAAGTGCCTAGCGCGACAGCGACGATCGCAAGCACGCCTAGCGCCGCACCTGGGCCGCGACCTGAGGTGCTTTGCATGTATAAATAGATACCATAGCTCATAGGCGCCTGACTTTCTTTGGTCACGAGCATCATCGTCGCAGAAAGCTCAACGGCAGCAGTGATGAAGCTGGTGACGAACCCGGCGAGCATGCCGCCTGCCATTAAGGGAATCATCACGCGCTGCACGGTGCGCAGACGTGTCGCGCCCAACGAAGCCGCAGCCTCTTCAAGAGAGTGATGCACCTGTTGCAGTGCAGCCATGCACGAGCGCAGGGCATACGGTAAGCGTCGGATTGCATAAGCAAGCATGATTAAAAACCAGGTCGCAGTGAACAAGGCATCCGTGCCTGGTACCAAGACCCCGCGAAACGTTCTGAGATATCCAATGGCCAGAACAAGACCCGGAATGGCGAGCGCTGCCGAAGCGATCCAGTCTAGCCAGTGGCGAGCGACCAGTTTGGTGCGCAGAATCAGGTAAGCAATGCTGGTACCTAAAAGAACATCAATCCCTGCGGCAAGGCCGCAATACAACAGCGTGTTGCTGAGCATGCCAGGCGATTGCTCAAACACCGTGGCATAGTGCGCCAAGGTGTAGCCGTCAGGTAGTGGCGCAAAGCTCCAGACGCTGGCAAACGATAGTAATAAGACGCCGATATGCGGGGAAAGCACCAGCAACATGACGAGCCCAATCCAGCCGTACGCCAGAATGCTTTCGCCTTTGCTCAATTGACGTTGTTGTAGCGCATTGCCGCCTTTTTGCAAGGTCGAGTAGTCGCGCCCTTTTAGTACGCGAACTGATAGCCACATTGCAAAGATTGAAAACACAATCATCATCACGCTAATGACATAACCCATTGGATCGTCCATACCAACTTGGGTCATGCGCAGGTAGGCCTGAGGCGCCAGCATGTTCGTTGCGCCCAAAACTAAAGGAGTGCCAAGGTCGTCAAATACTTTGACAAAGACTAAGGCCATCCCAGCGACAAAGCCTGGCATGGCTAAGGGGAAAATGATTCGACTAAATAAACGCCAGCCTCGTGCGCTGAGATTTAAGGCTGCTTCTTCCATGGCACCGTCGATGTTACGTAGCGAGACGGTTAGGTTCATCAGAATAAAAGGAAAGTAATGTAGTGCCTCGACAAAGATCACGCCATTCAAGCCTTCCATGAGTGGAAGGGTCAGGCCAAACCAGTCGTTCAGTATTAAGTTCACGCTGCCCGAGCGGCCAAAGATCAATTGCAACGCAACGGCGCCGACAAAAGGAGGCATGATTAACGGTAATACCCCGAGCGTTTGTATAAGCAGGGCACCTCGAAACTGAAAGCGTACGGTCAAATATGCCAGAGGCACTGCGATCAGCGCAGCCGCAACTGAGGCGCTCAGTGCGACATAAAGGCTGTTGTAAAACGATTCAAGCATGAGCGGTTGTTGAAAAAATACCGCAAAGTGCGCAAGTGTAATTTGGCCGTGGGCATCGCTAAAGGCTGTCACAAAGACTGTTGCGATCGGCAAGATCAGAAATAAACTTAATAGCCCTAGGATCCCCAATGCGGCGAGCGCAGGGCCACCCAACCGCTGCATTACTGTGCGGCCTTTGTCGCGAGTTCGCGGGCCTGTTCGTAGCGTTCTTTTGATCGCGTATTCCAGTCACTTTCGAGCTGACTGATCGCTTTGCTCACTTCTGGATCTTTTTTATTGCCCGAAAATATTTTTAAAAATGTTGCATCACTAATTTGTTTTTGATCCACCAGCGGTGTGTAGGCCAGTGCGCGCGCTTGCCTCAACATGTCGGCCTTGGGGCCAGCGCTCACCCCTTTGAGTTTGCGCTCAGCCTCGAAAATTGCCTTGGTAGCCGCTTGTAGTTCTTTGAGCCGAAAGGTGATGGTCTGGTCAAATAGTTTGAGCACAACCTCGTAACGGGCAGACGATTGCTCGTTATCAAACTTGACCGTGCTACGCGCAGCAAGTGCCTGAGGATCGGGGTATTGAGCCGGCACCTTGCCGGCCAATTCCGAATAAGGCAGTACGGGGAGTCGTGACACTTTAGGTTGCAATAAAATTTCTTGACCGGCTTGGCTTAACGTGAAGGTGATGAATTGTTTGCCGGCTGCTGTATTTTTTGCACCCGCAATCAAGCCAATATTGGCAGGCACAATGGCAGTTTGCACGGGGTATATAAACTCGACCGGAAATCCTGAGTACTTTGCGGACAGACCAAAAAAATCGATGACGGGCCCGGCACCAAATTGACCATTACTCACGCCGTCGGGGACGCCGAAAGAGCGTTCTGTCACCGCGGCGCTGTTGCCAGACATCCGTAACAACGTGTTCCAACCGGCTTCCCATCCGTCACTTTGTAAGATGGTTTCAACGGTTAAGTGCATGGTTCCTGAGCGCGAAGGCGCTGTGATGCCGACATGACCAAACCAGGCTGGGGCCAGTAGGTCTTGCCATTCGGTGGGTGCTGCGAGTTTGTTGGCTTTGAGATAACGGGTGTTGTACATAATCCCATAGCCTGCAAGTGCCTGTCCTAGATAAAAGCCTTGAGGGTCGTTGACAGGAAATGCGCCGATTTTTTCAGGTACTTTCGGATTTTTAAGTTCGACGATAGCGTCGAGTAATTTTTCGCGAGAGAGAATTTCGAAAGCATCCGGTGCACTGACCCAAAAAACTTCGGGCCGTTGCCCTATGGGCAGTTCGCGCAAGTAGGCCATACCTGCGACCGTATTTTTATTCAAGATTTCAAGCGTGATGCTTGGGTGTGTTTTTTCGAATGCGGTTTTATAGGCGGCGGTGAGTTCTTTGGGAAACGAAGTAATCACCGTCACCGTTTGTGCGGATACGTTGAGCGAGATCAGCGCGGCCAATAGCGCGGTATACCAATGGGTACGGATTTTCATATCGCTTAGTGTCGCACGATACTCGGGATAACCGTTGACGGTGGGGTGTTGCGACTACGACCGCAACGCACCAAACCGTCGATCATCACCATACCGATGCCTGGGATATCACCCAGTTTGACGCTTTCAAGCAAATCGCGTCCAGCGGTATGTTGGGCGCGATCCATAAACACTAAATCGGCGGCGCGACCAGGTTCGATTAAGCCGCAATTTAAATTGCGCATGCGTGCGGTGTTGCCCGTCGCAAAACAGAACACAAGTTCAGGCGGGATATTGCCTAAACTTGAAAGCAGAGCAATCATGCGCAAGATGCCCAGGGGCTGTACGCCAGAGCCTGCGGGTCCGTCTGTTCCTAAAATGACGCGATGCGGGCACTTAAGTTGCATGGCCGCTTGGGCGGCCGCAATAGCAATTTTTTCGTTGCCGTTATGCACGATCTCAATGCCGCGCGATGATTTTTCACATAACTCACAAACATGGGCTTCAGACAGCGAAGTGTGGCCCCCGTTAATGTGTCCGATGATGTCTGCATCCGCTTCAAGTACGACATCTTTGTCGATCAAGCCAGAGCCAGGAATCGAAGGGCCGCCTGTATGGATGGTGCTTTGAATGCCGTATTTGCGTGCCCAGGCCACCATTTTTTGGGCTTCTTCGCCAGCCTTAACAGAACCTAAACCCACTTCACCTAGCAGTTTGACGCCTGCTTCAGCGAGTTCTTTGAAGTCTTGTTCGACCATGCCTTGTTCGATGACGGGGGCGCCAGCCAATACCTTGACACCACCGGGGCGAAAGTTGTCGAAGGCGCGCTGCGCGGTAATCGCCAAGGCTTTGAGGCCGACAATATCTTTGGGTCGACCAGGCAAGTGCACTTCGCCGGCTGAAATCATGGTGGTGACGCCACCATTGAGTGTGGATTCAATCCAGCCAATTTGGTTTTGACGCGGCGTCCAATCACCGAAGACGGGGTGCACGTGGCTGTCGATCAAACCCGGTGCAACGCATGTTTGATGGGCGTCAATGATTAAGGTTGCATGCGAAATATCGCAGTCTTTTTCTTTGCCAACCGCGATGATCAAACCGTCGTTGATGACGATGGTATCGGCAGACAAAATCGGTTGATCAAGATCTCCGGAAAGAAGTAGACCAATATTTTTAATGACGACTTTGCCTGACTTCTCGTTTGTTACGACTTCTGCCATGTTGTTCTCCAAAGTGAAAGCGTCGCAACGAACGCACCGCTATTAAAGCACTACTGTTCTTTGCACGGTATCGACGACAAAGGCTTCCCATTGTTTAAAGGTGGCGGGTGCTTCTAGATTTTCACCCAAAAACGCCGATAAAGTGAAGCGGTTAGATTGGTAAAAATAACCAAGCGCCGCGATCATCATATAGAGATCTCGCGAGGACAGGTCTTTTCGAAAAACGCCTTGTTCGATACCGCACCTGAGCACCTGATCCACGACGCCGATCGCCGGGGATGAATACTCTCGGGCTTTGCTCGATTTGGCAATATGTTTGCCACCGTGAAGATTTTCGCTATTCAAAAGCGTGACGAATTCGGGGTTTTTTTTGTAGTACTGCAAAATGAACTGCACCACTTGCTTTAAGGCTACGAGCGGTTGCGTGATGTCCAATTTAAGCGCTGCTTCAGCGGCGTTAAAGCGCCGATAGGTTTCTTCAAGTGCAGCAACAAAGAGGCCCTCTTTGTTGCCAAAGTAGTAATAAATCATCCGGTCATGTGAGTTGGCCGCTTTCGATATTTGATCAATACTGCCGCCATCTAAGCCATGCTTGGCAAAGATTTTGATGGCTGCGCGCAAGATATTTTCGCGCGTGGTTTCGGCTGCTCGTTCTCGCACCCCTGTCTTACGCAGCGGCTTGGCTGACGCTGGGGTGCGGGTGCTCATTGTTCGACAAAAGCCCGTTCGATCACGTAGTCGCCTGGTTTGGTGGTGTTGCCATCGTTAAACCCACGCTGCTCAAGCATGGTTTTTAGGTCGCGCAGTAAACCAGGGCTGCCGCAAATCATGATGCGATCTTGCGTGCGGTCGAGCACGGGCACGCCTAGATCCTTGAAGAGCTTTTCGTTTTCGATCAAAGTGGTGATGCGACCCATTTGTTTATATTGTTCTCGCGTAACGGTGGGGTAATAGCGTAACTGTTTACGCACCATTTCACCTAAAAATTCGTGTTGCGGCAGTTCTTGAGTTAGGTAGTCGTGATAAGCCAGTTCAGCGACATCTCGTACAGAATGTACCAAGACGACTTCTTCAAATTTTTCGTAGGTTTCGGGATCGCGGACAATGCTTAAAAAGGGCGCTAAGCCTGTGCCAGAGCCAAACATGTATAGGCGTTTGGCCGGCAGCAAATAGTCGATGAGCAATGTGCCGGTTGGTTTGCGACCAACCACAATCGAGTCGCCCACTTTGATGTGTTGCAGCTTTGAGGTCAGGGGGCCGTCTTCGACCTTGATGCTTAGAAATTCAAGGTGCTCTTCATAGTTTGCACTCACGATGCTGTAGGCGCGCAGTAAAGGTTTGCCATTGACGCGTAGTCCGATCATGGTGAAGTGACCGTTGCTGAAGCGCAAAGACGGATCACGCGTGGTGGTGAAGCTAAACAGACGCTCTGTCCAGTGATGCACGGATAAAACGGTTTCTTCGTTAAAGGCGCTCATAATCAGCTTGGGTGTCAGAAATGGGTGAAAGCAGGCTACATCACTAAACAAATAGATTGCGAGCCCGTGCAGGATGAATTAAATTAAACACTAAATGTAGTGAATGCAACACTAAATTGTAGCAAATGCTACATTAATGTTAGCCTTGTGTTGTAATTTAGGCAACCCCTGAAAGGCTATAAGCTTCTAACCACACTGTACATGACCGAACACACCAAAACTGACGGACTTTCAGCAGAAACGCCCGTGCAAGGAAAAGAAGGCGATGAGGTCGCATCTGCAGCGCAGGCGCGTGCAAAAAGCGCAGCCAAAATCGAATGCAATGCGTGCCCGGTGTTGTGTCAAATTAGTGCGGGCCGCAGTGGCGCCTGTGATCGTTACGCAAATCATGAGGGGGTCTTAATTCGTGTCGACCCGGTGTTGGTTCTTAGCCGTGCCCTGAAAACAGGTGAGCCGGCCTTAGTGCCGTTTGCGCCCGGCACCTCAGATGCGGTCTGGTCGGGTGATCTCGTACGGGGCAGCGATGTATTTGTGACGGGTGTGGGTTCGTCGACGACATATCCAGATTACAAACCGGCCCCCTTTATCGTGGGCTCGCACATTGACGGCGTGGATATGGTGACCGTCGTGACCGAGGGCATCTTTAGCTATTGCAGTTTAAAAGTCAAAATTGATACTGACCGCTATCTAGGCCCCGAGCAAGCCAATGTGCTATGTCGCGGAGAGGTCGTGGGCCATGTCACAACGGCCGAGTATGGTTCGCAGATGCTGTCACTCGGTGGTGTGCACCATTTGACTGGCGGAAGTAAAAAAGAGGGCCGTGTCACCATGGAGATGATGCAGGCGCTGGGCAATAAGCAAGCCACCGAACTGAGTATTGAAGGTGGCGCAAATCTGGTCATTCAGGCCGGACGTGCGCCCATCGTCAATGGTGTAGAAGAGCAACGCATGCGGGTCGGATGTGGCTCGGCGGCGATCGGTATCTTTGCGCAACAGTTTTTTGAACTGGCCGATGAAGTCGTGGTGGTGGATGATCACATTACGGGTGTGTTGACCGAACATCAGGCCGGCTGTTGTCTGAATATGCGCTCCTCCGGGATCAGTATCCGTGGCCGACGTTCAACGCCAGGTCGCTATTTTCAAGTGGCAAATCCAGGTACAGGCTGGGGGGGTACAGATATTTCAGATCCTTTGGATATCATTGAAAAATGGGATCCAAAGCGCGCTTGGCCTGGCCTGCGATTATTGATGACATCGACAACGGGTGAGCACGTCAGTTGGTATGTCCTGGATGACCAGTTAATCCCAAAGAAGATGCCCATTCCTGAAGCAGTGCAGACGGTTGTGGATCGCATTGGCGAAAACTGCGAACCTTCAATGACGACGGTATTGTTTTTGGGAGGGGCCGGAGGAAGTCTGCGTGCTGGCGTGACCAACAACCCGGTCCTGCTGACGCGTGCGATTAAGAATGCGCTGGTGAATGTCACGTGTGGCGGGGCGCCGGCCTACGTTTGGCCGGGCGGTGGCATTACCGTGATGGTCGATGTGATGCGCATGCCAGATAACAGTTTCGGAACGGTGCCAACGCCGGCGCTGGTTGCGCCGTTTGAATTCAGCATGCGCGCCGACGATTTCAAAAAACTGGGCGGTCACCTGGATTACGTTCGACCAATTGAAGAGGTGTTGCGTCAGGGTGCCTGGCATAGTGATGGCGCACCTACCGATCGTCGATGGGTGCTGCAGCCAAGTGAAAATCCCTGGCCGCTAGGTCAGCCCCCTCTGTTGGGTTGAACGAAATGGGGCCGACTTCACAGGTTCTGTCGCATGGCCGTCGTCACTTTCAGCATGGGCCGATCGACATTATTGCGTACGCTGAAGGCGACGCACTGAGCGTCGAGCACGCGCACGATGCCGCCTGGCGTAGATTTGCTGAGGTGTTGCCTGAGTTAGTGGGCGAATTGTCTGAATTACGCAAACCGGTTCATGAAGGATTTTTGGTCAAAGGGCCGATTGCTCAGACCATGTGGCACGCCTGCAAGGCGTGCTTGATCGGCTCAGACGCTGAGGCGTTCTTGACGCCCATGGCTGCGGTGGCTGGGTCGGTTGCGCAAGAGTTGAGTGCTTGCTATCAGGCCTCAGGTATTCGGCGTGCGTGGGTGAACAATGGCGGAGACATCGCCCTGTATCTTACTGAGGATACAAGTCTAAAGATTGGCTTATTCGCAGATCTCGCGCGCTTAGATGAACAGCAACTCACGCAGGGCATTCAGACCGATGCCGTCTTCGAAATCAAACACGGCATGGGCATTACGGGCGTGGCGACGAGTGGCTGGCGCGGACGAAGTTTTTCTTTGGGCATTGCGGATAGCGTGACTGTTCTGGCTGCGAGTGCGTCGCAGGCGGATGCTGCCGCGACCGTGATTGCCAACGCTGTGAATGTGAACGACGCTCGCATCGTGCGCCAGCCTGCCCAGACGCTTAAGGATGATTCGGATTTGGGCCAATGCCTGGTGACGGTGGCCGTGCCCGCGCTGGACGAACAGAAAATTCGGTTCGCGCTTGAAGCGGGCTTAAAAAAAGCGCACGCGCTCAAGCAGAACGGTTTAATCTGTGCCTGTGTTTTAAGCTGTCAGGGATGGTTTGTCAGTACTGAAACGTCCCGAGTTCAACGTCTGTCTTGAGGTGAGTATGCAAGCAAAAATTCGTAGGATCGTAGTGCAAATCGATGAGGTCTGGGCTGAAAATGGTCAGGCGGTTTCACCACCTACGCGTCGCGCTTTGGCGATGGCCGTGATTGAAAACCCTTTTGCAGGGCGTTATGTTGAAAACCTTGATGTCTTAATCGCTGTGGGCGAAGAGCTGGGCGCGTTGCTCGGGCAGCGGTGTGTGCAGGCGCTGGGGATTACGCCTGCTCAGGCGCAAAGCTATGGCAAGGCTGCAATCGTGGGGGAAGCCGGAGAAATTGAACATGCGGCGGCGATTTTGCATCCTAAGTTAGGTGCGCCGTTGCGCGTCGCAGTTGAAAAAGGCGCGGCGTTGGTGCCTTCGAGTAAAAAAATGGGTGGGATGGGCGCGACGATCGATGTGCCGCTCGGTCATAAGGATGCCGCATATGTGCGCAGTCATTTCGATGCCATTGAAGCGCGAGTCACCGACGCACCACGGGCCAATGAAATTGTGGTCTGTGTCGCGGTCACCGATAGTGGGCGTCCAAGGCCCAGGGTAGGGGGTTTGCAGCATCACGAAATGATTGGTAAAGATGGTTTGCGTTAAACATTTGATGGTCAGGGCCGAGCCCTTTAAACAGGAGAGCACGATGAAACAACACCGACTCAGTATCCTTTCAAAATTGAGCCTCACGGCAGCTGCGCTGTTAACCGTGTCGTCGAGCTTGATGGCCCAAGGGGTCATTAAAATTGGCGAAATCAATAGTTATAAAGCACAGCCCGCTTTTCTTGAGCCCTACAAAAAAGGTATGGAACTCGCGATTGATGAAATCAACGCGAGTGGTGGCCTCAACGGTAAAAAAGTTGAGCTGATCACACGTGATGACAATGCCAATCCGGGTGATGCCGTGCGCGTGGCCGAAGAGTTAGTCTCTCGCGATCGCGTCGATGTATTAACGGGTTCGTTTTATCGCATATCGGCTTGGCATTGACTGATTTTTCGAAACAGAAGAAAGTGTTCTTTCTGGCAAGTGAGCCGTTGACCGATAAAATTGTCTGGCAGAACGGCAATCGCTATACCTTCCGTTTGCGCACTTCAACCTACATGCAGGTGGC
>CAIYCP010000365.1 GCA_903924715.1 uncultured beta proteobacterium | reverse complement strand
CGTTTGAAGACTGGAACGATCCAGAGCGTAAAAGGCATTTATTACGCTTATGGCTTTCATCACCTGACGCACGCCCGCTCGCGCCCGTTTGGGCGCAGCGCTATGGGTCGGTTGAACCTGGGCTTAGAGGCGGGGTGATGGTGCCTGCTACCGCTTGGCTGGCACCCCTTTACCCCGTTTAGTGAGCGCGGGGCTCTGCCTTGCCGGGCTACGCTCCGACTTAAGTGGTTGCGTGACTACTCTTTGATCGCTAAATCACGAATTAGCTGACCCCATTTGTCGCCATCACGCAGCATGTACTTGTTAACCTCATCAGCCGATGTGATGCGAAAATCCATGCCTTTCTGGGCCATATCAGCCACTAAAGCGTTATCTTGGCCAACAACTTGCATCGCCGCAGCTAGGCGCGCGACGACCTGTTCCGGGACCTTTGCCTGCGTCATCAACGCCACCCAAAACACAGCATCAAAACCTTTGCTACCAGACGCCTCGTCAATCGTTGGTAAGTCAGGCATTAGCGCAACGCGCTTTTCTGCGGATACTGCGATCCCTATGGTGCGTCCAGACTTAACCGCTGGAAGCGCGTCGGGCAGCGCCAAGAACATCATGTCAATTTGTCCGCCGAACAAATCCTGCAAAGCAGGCGGTCCTCCTTTGTAGTGAATCACGGTCATCTTCAGACCAAAAGCCTTGATGAAATACTCGGCAGCCAAGTGGTTAATTGAACCAATGCCAGACGTTCCTATCGAGTATTTATTGGGGTTGGCGCGCACCAGCGCCAGTAATTCGTTAATATTTTTTGCTTTGAAATCTTTATTGATGGTCAAGACGAAGGGTGAGGTCATGATCATCGAGATCGGTTGAAAGTCTTTGTAAGGATCGTATCCCACCTTACTTTGCAACACAGGATTGATCACGATCGATACGGGCGCTGCATAAATGGTGTATCCATCGGGGGCTGCCCGCGCGGTCAAATTGCTGGCGATCGTCGAGGCAGCACCTGCTTTATTCTCGACCAAAACGGGCTGACCCAGTTCGCGACCCAAGCGCTCAGCAAGTACCCGGGCGACAGAGTCGGTACCACCGCCAGGGGGGTAGGGTACGAGCAGGTGTATGGGTTTGATGGGGTACAGGGAAGCGGTTTGGGCTTGGACACACTCAGAGCCAACATTCATGGTCAGCAAGGTAATTGCGAACCATCGCCCTAGCTTCGCACCTGCACCCGCATTATTTTTAAAAGGTGTGCTCATGTCCATCCTCTTTTTTATCATTTGACAGGATTGGTACTTTTAAAACATTCGCCTACTTAGGCGCAGCCGTACTCGTATTTCGAATTGCCTTGCCTCAGGGATGTTAGCACCTCGATCAGTCGAGGTTCCTCGGACGGGACTAAACACAACTGGTCAAACGGCAGGCACATAAGGTGTCCTATGCGTAACCGCCTTGCTCGATAGATTTAGGGCTACACTCAAATTCTGAGCCGAGGATTTTTCGCTCGGCGTCGGACTTCTGTAGCGTGAATGACAATCAGAATACTAAAAACAAACTCAGTGCCGATGCGCTGATAGCCCAAGGGGACAGCATGAATTTCGCTCAATATCACGCTAGCTTTAGCCGAATTGAAATGACCCGTCGCGAGGGCATCTT
>CAIYCP010000364.1 GCA_903924715.1 uncultured beta proteobacterium | reverse complement strand
CCAACATCAACCCCGACCCAACAGGCGGACGCTGGAGCGATCCACCACTGTGGGATAAAAAATGGTGGTACCCGCTTTACGAAAAAATGGTGGCACTTGATATCCCCGCCATGATTCATGTCAGCGGCTCGTGCAATCCGCATTTTGACGCAGTGGCTACGCACTACATCAATGGTGATACCACGGCCTTTGTACAGTTCATGACTTCAGATATTTTTAAAGATTTTCCTACCCTTAAATTCATCATCCCGCATGGCGGCGGCGCAGTGCCTTACCACTGGGGACGCTATCGCGGCCGTGCGCAAGACATGGGCCTGCCACCTCTTGAGCAAAAAGTTTTAAACAATGTGTTCTTTGATACCTGCGTGTA
Organism: uncultured beta proteobacterium; assembly: GCA_903924715.1. Taxonomy (GTDB): domain Bacteria; phylum Pseudomonadota; class Gammaproteobacteria; order Burkholderiales; family Burkholderiaceae_B; genus Zwartia. The sequence goes on along the minus strand of CAIYCP010000364.1, from coordinate 12,979 downwards.
TCACCAACCGGGCATCGATCTTTTATTGAAAGTGATTCCGGCCAAAAATATTTTGTTTGCTTCTGAAACTGTGGGCGCCGTACAAGGTATTGATCCGCTGACTAACTTTTATTTTGATGATACAAAACGCTATATCGATGCCTCACCATCGGCAGATTTAACGCAAAAGAAACAGATTTTTTCAAACAATGCCTTAGGCGTGTATCCACGCTTGCGTGCACACCCAAGATGCCAAGGGTGTTAAGCAGCCCTCACGCAACGGTTCCTGCTTAACGGTTCCTGCTTAACGGTTGAACGAATCGCGCTTGAAGTCATTCGGCCTCAAGCGCTTTTTTGTGCCACCACCTCAGCGATCGCATGGCGCGCTAAACGCCCTAGCTCAGCCCGAGGGGGCGCCTCTACCTCATCGGCCTGCATAATCGGCGCTAAAAAATGAAGTTCGATCGAAAGCCCTTGCGCACTTAATACTTTCCACAAGCTATTGATTAAAGTCTGTTCGCCCACAAATGCCGCCACGTCGCTGCGCATCGCGTGTTGAAAGTACAAGAGTGCCACCGGCTGGATCTGTACGGCAGATTTGCGAGCTGGCTCAAAAAGATTTGCATAAAACGGCAGCAGATCAAAACCGGCTGAAGTCGTGCCCTCTGGAAATAAGCCCACAACCTGCCCTTGTGCGAAATGGGCTTGCATCGATAAACCCACGCGATGGACCGCGTGGCGTGAGGCACGCTCAATAAAGATCGTACCCGCACCCGCCACCAACCAACCCAAGACAGGCCAACGACGGATTTCACTTTTTGCAATAAAGGCTGTTGCACGCACTGCGTTCAGCGCAAAAATATCAAGCCAAGAAATATGATTTGACACCCACAAGACTGCGCGCTCAAGTGTCGGTTCGCCATGCGGTGTCACACGAACACCACACAACCAGAGCAATATTTTTGACCAGTATTTTTTAAGCCAGAGCCGAGCCGCAAGTCCGACGATTAGATAAAGTAAACCAATCATCAACAAACCGCAGAGCACCCATACGCTTACCGCGGTTGCTCGGGCTGCAAACCGCAAGAACTTCAACCAACAAGCTCCCAGGCGACTTGGCCCCGCACAATAGTCAGACATACTTTGCCAGGCAGCTCCATCCCCAAGAACGGCGTGTGCTGACTTTGGCTCAAGAATGATTCTCGATTCACCTGCCAAAAGGCATTTGGATCCACGACACACAAGTCCGCCGGTGCACCCACGCCTATCTGTCCGGCAAAAGCAGCTGCAGAGCAAGCGCTCGTTAAGACGCGACCCGGGCCGCTTGTCACGCGGGCAATGGCTTCAGACAAAGAGGTTTTACTCTCGTTCGCCCATTTCAAGGTCAAAGAAAGTAACAGTTCAAGCCCCGTCGCGCCGGGTTCGGCTTCAGCAAACGGCAACATCTTGCCATCATCATCGACGGGCGTGTGATCCGAGCACACGACATCAATCGTCCCATCGGCGAGCGCAGCACGAATCGCATCGCGATCGCGTTGACCACGCAGCGGTGGATCTAAACGAAAGTTACTGTCGTAATAACCAATATCCACATCGGTTAAGTGCACGTGATTGGCTGACACATCACACGTCACGGGTAAGCCTTCACGCTTGGCGGCACGTACCAATTCAATACCCGCCGCAGACGACACGCGACAAATATGCAGCCGCACCCCGCAGGTACGTTGCAATTCAAATAACGTGTTCAACGCCACCGTTTCGGCTTGCACTGGTATGCCCGGCAAGCCTAGGCGCGAGGCATACGCGCCGCTTGCGGCCACGCCAGAACCTGATAACCAAGGGTCTTGCGCACGCAACCACAACATAAAGTCAAAGGTGCGTGCATATTGCATCGCACGCAACAAAACATTGGTATCAAGAATCGGGGTGTCCGCTTGCGAAAAAGCCACACAACCCGCTTCAGTGAGCTCAGCCATCTCAGTGATGACCTCACCTTTCAGGCCGACCGTCATGGCACCGAGCGGATACAAATTCACTTGGTCGATCTGTCGTGCACGATGCTTGAGCATTTCAACCAGACCCGGTTCGTCAAGCGTCGGGTCTGTATCGGGCGGCAGCACTAAGCTTGTAATACCGCCAGCAAGCGCTGCGCGCATTTCAGATTCAAGCGTGCCGCGGTATTCAAAACCAGGCTCACGCAAACGCGCGGCCAAGTCCACTAGGCCTGGTAACACGAGCTTATCTTTAGCATCAATGACGCGCTCAGCTTTAAACCCGGCGGGCGCCGTACCGATTGCGGCAATTTTGCCGTCGCTCACAAAAACATCGGCCACGCGATCGATGCTGTTTGCAGGGTCAATCACTCGACCATTTTTGATCTGTAGCTTCATGCTGAGGCTCCTGCAACAATACTCATCACGGCCATTCGAACTGCAATGCCGAAGGTGACTTGATTCAAAATCACAGACTGCTTGCCGTCAGCAACAGTCGAATCAATTTCAACACCCCGATTCATCGGCCCTGGGTGCATGACGATGCAATCCGACTTCGCGAGCGCAAGTTTTTCTTCAGTTAAACCATAATGCTTAAAGTATTCGTGCGACGACGGTAACAAGGCGCCACGCATGCGCTCATTTTGTAAGCGCAGCATGATGATCACATCAACATCTTTCAAACCTTGACGCATATCTGTGAAGACGCGCACACCCATTTGATCCAGACCACTGGGCAGCAATGTCAAGGGCGCAATCGCCCGCACCTCGGCCACACCGAGCGTCGTCAGTGCGTGAATGTTTGAGCGCGCTACGCGTGAGTGCAGCAAATCTCCCACCACCGCAACCGTCAAATTTGAGAAATCTTTTTTAAAGTGCCTGATCGTATACATATCAAGCAGGGCTTGCGTCGGATGTGCATGACGCCCATCGCCCGCGTTGACCACATGGACATGGGGAGCAACATGTTGAGCGATCAAGTAGGGTGCACCGCTTGCCTCATGGCGCACGACAAACAGGTCAGCTTGCATCGCAGATAAGTTTGCGATCGTATCGAGTAAAGTTTCGCCCTTGGCCGCTGACGACACATTAATATTTAAATTAAAAACATCGGCCGACAAACGTTTGGCGGCGATTTCAAACGTGGTGCGCGTGCGCGTTGAGTTTTCAAAGAACAGATTGAATACGCTTTTCCCGCGCAGTAGCGGTACTTTTTTAACATCCCGATCGGCGAGGGGAACAAAGGTTTGTGCCGTATCAAGAATATGCGTGAGAATCGCACGCGGCAAACCTTCGGTGGTGATCAGATGCGTGAGTTCGCCGTGGCGATTAAGTTGAGGATTACGCATCAATTCTCCTTGGATTCTGTCGTCAACACAAGCTTGCCGTCGTCGGTCTGTGACAACACTAAGGTGCCCGCGGGTGCTGGCTCAACCACACCACCAACAGCCACCGCCGCGATCGGCAGTTCGCGTCCACCACGATCAATCAATACAGCCAAACGAATCGATGCAGGACGGCCGTAATCAAACAACTCGTGCATGGCGGCACGAATCGTGCGCCCGGTGTAGAGCACATCGTCAATCAGAATCAAATGTTTGTCAGTGACCGGAAAAGAAATATCAGAGGGCAAAACCTGGCTATGCAAGCCGATTTTGTCAAAGTCGTCACGATAAAAACTGATATCGAGCGTGCCATAGGGTTGCACCAACTTTAAATCGCGATGCAAGCGCGCCGCCAACCAGGCGCCGCCAGAATGAATGCCCACCAAATGCACTTGTTGAATCGGCAACGACTGCACAATTTGACGCACGGCGGCGAGCAGCGTGGCATAAAGCGTCTCGGCGTCTGGCAGGGTGTCAGGGGTGTAGGCGGGCGGCTGTTGTGACATGGGGCGGGCCTCAGAGATGCGTATCAAAATAGCGTTGCAGAATAATAGCCGCTGCGACGGCATCATCGGGCGCATTACCCGTTATTTTCTGGGCTTCGACGCTAGATCCTCGCTCATCGACCAGCACAACGGGGATTGCGTAGCGCCCCTCAAGCTGGCGGGCAAAGCGCCGACAATGCTGTGAAGCGTATTGTTCAGACCCATCGGTGGCGAGCGCCAGGCCCACGACAAGGCGTTCTGGCTTCCAGGTGTCGATCAACGCTGTAATCCGGGCAAACCGGCCGTCTCGGGTCGGCTCAAGGATCAAATCCAACGGCCGAGCCTGCTTAAGCAATGTGTTTCCGAGGGCAACGCCTAATTTTTTGGCGCCATAGTCAAAGGCGAGAAGCGTTTCTTCAGGCATGCCCCGCCGCGCCTGTCAGCATGATCGGGTCAATGCCCAGCAATTTCAACGCCGCCGGGTAACGCTGTTCAGGTGGGGTAGAAAAAATAATATCCGTATCCGCCAAAACATTGAGCCAGGCATTTTGCGCCAACTCATGCTCAAGCTGACCCGCGCCCCAGCCCGCATAGCCCAGTGTCACCAACACTTTATCTGGGCCTTTGCCCGCAGCCACCTCTTGCAGCACGTCACGAGAGGTGGTGAGCGCAAGCGCGCCCAGCTTAATGCTTGAGCTGTATTCACCCATTGGGGTGTGCAAAACAAACCCACGGTCAGTTTGTACCGGGCCACCAAAAAACACGGGGTTCGATTCAAACGGACTGATTTCGAGCTTGAGGTCGATTTTTTCAAGCAAACTGCTCAACGAAAGATCAGTCGGGCGATTAATCACGAGCCCCAGAGCCCCTTTGGGGCCATGCTCACAGATATAAATCACCGTTCCGGCCAATTCGCCCCCCACCATCCCTGGCATGGCCATCAAAAACTGATTAGACAAGTCGATTGAAAAGTCTGGGGGGGCTGTCTCGGAAATCTTAGGGCTTTGAATCATTGATCAGCACCTTTAAGATAAGATTTACTTAGATTTCCATCATTTCGAAGTCTTCTTTGCGTGCCCCACACTCAGGGCAAACCCAGTTCGGCGGCACATCTTCCCATTTCGTCCCGGCCGCAATACCCTCTTCAGGTACGCCCGTCTCTTCATCATAGATCCAACCACAAATTAAACACATCCAAGTACGCATCGCTCTCTCTTTGGTAAGACCCGCGCCGCAGTCAACCACGCACGGGCAAAAACAGTTGTTCTCATACAATGGGGTCAATCTTACCGAAACCAACCACTCGGTGTCTGCTTATTACCAACTCTTTTAGTATGAATCCACCAAATTCAACCTCAATTGTTCTAATTTTCGGTCCCTTTGACCCCACCGGCTCGGATGGACTGCCCGCCGACGCCATTACTTGTGCGGCCTTGGGCGGGCACGCCCTGACAACGCTCACGGCACTCACCATTCAAGATAGTGCCGAAACCGAAGCTGTTTTGCCCTGTCCGGCCGAACAAATTGATGATCAAGCACGCTGTCTGCTCGAAGATATCCCCGTTCAGGCTATCAAGATCGGGCAACTATCCTCAGTTGAGGCGGCCAGTGCCGTTGCACAGATTGCAGCCGACTACAGCCAGGTCCCGATGGTGCTGCACCTGGGTCAACAAGAGATTGATACCGAAGAGCCCTCTGAAGACGAAGAAGATGTTCAAGACTTGGTCGGGGCCGTGATTGAACTGTTAGTGCCGCAAGCACATGTCGTCGTCGTGGACGGCAAGCGCTTGGCGCAATGGGTCACTGAAGATGTCCTCGAGGCCTCGGGCCAGGCTGCAGGGCCCCAAGCCCTGCAGGCGATCGGGGCAAACTGGGTGCTTGTCATTGGCAGCCAACAACGCCCGGGGCACCAGGTCAATATTTTGGTCGGGCCACAAAACGAAACAATTTCTTGGCCCTGGGTCGCACCCCCTGAGCGCTTGCGGGATTCAGGCGGCTTAGTGGCCACTGCCTTGGCAACCTTGCTTGCACAGGGCCTGGAAGTGCCTGAGGCCGCACGACAAGCCTGCACGCACGCCGAACGCGCTGTCGCGCAATCTTTTCAGCCAGGGATGGGCAATCGCATCGCCCGCCGTCTAGCGCGAGACTATTGACCATGACAATAAAAAACGAATCGAGCAACGCCTTACGCTTTGCCGCCGGGCTCTACGGCGTCACACCCGAATGGGATGACGCCAACAAACTCGAACACGCAGTGCGTGCCGCAGCAAAAGGCGGCATGCGTGTTCTACAGTTTCGACATAAATCGACAGATCGAGGTTTGCGCAAAGAACTTGCAAAAGGTCTGGTCGCACTTTGCCACGAACTTGACGTCACTTTTTTTATCAATGATGACTGGCGCATGGCGCTTGAACTGAACGCTGACGGTGTGCATGTGGGGCGACATGATGATCCCCCTGAGATCGTGCGCGCAGCGATCGGCCCGACAATGCTACTTGGCGTCTCTTGTTATGCAGACCCTAAACTTGCGCAAGAATTATTAAAGTACGACGTTGCTTACATTGCCTTTGGCGCGATGTACGCATCGCAAACTAAACCTCTCGCCCCCCCCGCGCCGTTGTCGGTCTTAACCGCAGGGCGTGCGTTATGCGAAAAGTTCGCGCGACCGCGGCCTGCAGTCGTTGCAATTGGTGGCATTGGTCCACAGCACGCGCAATCGTTAGCAAGCGCGGGGGCTGACTCCATCGCCGTCATCGGCAGCTTGTTTATGGCACCCGACATCGAAGCCGCCGCACGTGCTTTGTCTAAACCTTTTTCTTCTTCACTTTAAGCGGATTTCTTCTCATGTCTCGCAACGCTGAACTTTTTGAACGCGCCTGTCGCAGCATCCCGGGTGGCGTGAACTCACCTGTCCGGGCTTTTCGCTCAGTCGGGGGAACGCCTCGCTTTGTCGCACGTGCGCAAGGCCCTTACTTTTGGGATGCCGACGACAAGCGTTACATCGATTACATCGGATCCTGGGGCCCTGCCATCTTGGGTCATGCACACCCCGAGGTCGTCAAAGCAGTGCAAGAGGCTGCCGTGCACGGCTTGTCGTATGGCGCCCCAACCGAGGCTGAAATCGAAATCGCCGAAATGCTAATCGCACGTATGCCCTCAATTGAGCAAGTGCGCCTGGTGAGCTCAGGCACTGAAGCGACCATGACGGCTATTCGCTTGGCGCGCGGCGCCACCGGTCGCAACAAAATTATCAAATTCGAAGGCTGTTATCACGGCCATGCCGATAGTTTGCTGGTTAAAGCGGGTTCAGGCTTGCTGACCTTTGGCAACCCAACCTCAGCCGGCGTACCACCCGAGTTTGTCGCGCACACGATTGTGTTGGATTACAACGATATTGCTGGCGTGAAAGCCGCGTTTGCCACGCATGGCAAAGAGATTGCCTGCATCATCGTCGAGCCCATCGCGGGCAACATGAACTTAATCAAGCCAATCGCAGGCTTTCTTGAAACCCTGCGCAGCGAATGTACCGCGCATGGTGCATTGCTGATTTTTGATGAAGTCATGACGGGCTTTCGTGTTGGCCCGCAAGGCGTACAAGGTTTGACCAGTATCAAGCCCGATATCACGACCTTAGCTAAAGTCATCGGCGGCGGCATGCCTATTGGAGCCTTCGGTGCCAGCGCCGAGATTATGAAAAACATTGCGCCCCTTGGCGGCGTATATCAAGCCGGCACCTTGTCGGGCAATCCCGTTGCAGTTGCGGCCGGCATCACAACCTTAAAGTTGCTAGCCAAGCCAGGGTTCTATGAAGACCTGGCAGCGCGCACCCTGAGGCTGACTGAAGGCCTAACAGCTAGCGCACGCAAGCACGGCATTGCCTTTTGCGCCGATGCCGTGGGCGGTATGTTTGGCATGTATTTTTCAAAAACTGTCCCCACCACACTCGCTGAAGTCTCTGCGAGCAACGTCGAGATGTTCAAAGTCTTTTTTCATGCCATGCTTGACGAAGGTGTCTACTTCGCGCCCTCAGCGTACGAGGCAGGCTTTGTTTCATCGACGCACAACGATGAGGTCATCGCCGCAACGGTGGCGGCTGCGGATCGCGTGTTTGCAAAACTGAAAACGTAAATGCAACCAACTTGGGGGATGCGCTTAGAACTTCGCGTCAAACCCCAAGGTAGCGCGTCCACAAGGCGCGATCAGCCTTTAGGGCAAACGAGCTTCCCTCCCAAACAATTCGGCCTCGTTCAAGAATCACGTGGCGATCGGCGAGCTTAATCAATCGCTCAACATATTTATCAATCACCAAAATCGTTTGTCCTTCTTGGCGCAAGCGCGCCAGGCACTGCCAGATCTCTTCGCGCACCAAGGGCGCGAGGCCTTCCGTTGCCTCATCAAGCACGAGCAAACGCGGGTTGGTGACCAGCGCGCGGCCAATCGCCAACATTTGTTGCTCGCCCCCTGATAGTTGGTTACCCATATTGCCTGCCCGCTCGCGCAAACGCGGAAACATCTCGAACACGCGTTCGGCGTCCCATTGCTGCACTGAGGCCGCATTGCGTTGCGCAGCAAAGGCCGTTAAATGTTCGCGCACCGTGAGGTTAGGAAAACACTGTCGTCCCTCGGGCACAATCGCTAAGCCTAAGCGCGCGATCCGATCGGTGGGCCAACCAGCAATGCCTTGCCCGTCGATTTGCAACGAGCCCGCCTGTAAGGCAAGCTGCCCAAAGAGCGTACGCACAAGCGTCGATTTGCCCATGCCATTACGACCCAATAAGGCCACCACTTCACCCGCAGCAATCTCAAGCGAAACATCAAATAGCACCTGACTTAATCCATAGCCGCTTTGAATATTTTTAATACTCAGCATATTGAGCCCTCGTCGCCCAAATAAGCGTGCCTGACAGCCTCGTTTGCACGAATCTCTTCAGGCGTACCGGTGGCGATGACACGACCATACACGAGCACTGAAATACGATCCGCCAATCGAAAGACAGCCTGCATATCGTGCTCAACCAAGAGCATTGCCGCGCGGCCACGCAACGACTCAATCAATTCAGTCAGTCGCAAGGTTTCATCAGGCCCCATGCCCGCCATGGGCTCATCCAAGAGCAATACCGAGGGCCGCGCCGCCCAAGCCAGCGCAAACTCAAGTTTTCGCTGCTCGCCGTGCGGCAAGGTGCCGGCCGGCAAGTCCCACAAAGATGCATCGATTGAACACTCGTGCGCCAAGGTCTGTGCGGCTTGGTACAAGGCCCCATCACGTGCGCGTGAACGCAGAAAACTGAAATGACCACCCTGCTTGGCTTGCGCCGCTAAAAGCAAATTTTCAAACACCGAGCTTGTTTGAAAAATATTGGTAATTTGGTAAGAGCGCGCTAAGCCAGCGGCCACACGTTGCTGCACCGAAGCACGCGTCACGTCGCGCCCATTGATCAACAGACTGCCGCTATCGGCCGCGACGGCGCCCGACAATACATTGATCAAGGTCGATTTACCCGCACCGTTCGGCCCGATCAGCGCGTGAATCTCGCCAGGCAGCACCGTCAGTGAAACGTGATCGCAGGCCTGCAGTGCGCCGTAGCGCTTAGAGAGATCAGTTGCGACTAACACTGGCGCAATCTGAGACGTCGTTTTCATACCGATCGCCTCAAAAACATACCCGCCAAACCGCGTGGGGCAAACAGCACAATGATCAAGAGCAAAACGCCGAGCGGCAAGTGCCAGTAATCGGTATAGAGTCGTAAAAATTCTTCAAGCAACAGCATCACTGCTGCGCCCACCACGCCCCCAAAGCGCAAGCCGATACCACCCACAATCACCATAATGATGAGATTGGCTGACGCCGTCCAATGCATCAAACTCGGGGACACAAATAAATTATGGTTGGCTAGCAAAGCACCTGCCAGCCCAGCCAGCGCACCCGCAAACACAAAGGCCACCAACTTGATTCGCAGTACTGGATAACCCAGCGCCTGCATACGCGTTTCGTTCTCGCGGATGCCTTGCAGCGCCCGACCAAACCGCGCGTTCACCATACAGTGCATCAGCCACAGGCAGGCCACGACTATACCCAAGACCAAATAATAAAACTGCGTATCGTTGCTCAAACTCAAATAGGGCAACGTAGCCGGCGCCGACAGGTTGATGCCATCTTCGCCACCGTACTGACGCAATGAAATAAAGAGATAAAAGACCATCTGCGCAAAGGCAAGCGTGATCATGATGAAATACACGCCGCGTGTGCGCAATGAAATCGCACCGATCAATAAGGCTAAAAAGCCAGCTACTAGCATCGCGAGCGGCCAGGCAACCAGCGCCTGTCCGTAGCCCTGTGCCGACAAAATTGCCACCACATAAGCACCTGCACCAAAAAAAGCTGCGTGGCCCAATGCAACCATTCCGCCGTAGCCCAAAATAAAATTTAAGCTGCTGGCAGCCAAGGCGTAAATTAAAACCCGCCGAACAAACGAAATATAGAAATCAAGATCAAGCGCGGGCGCAACCAACGGAAACAACACGAGCAGAAGCAAGCATCCGATCGGCAGCAACGAAGGGCTTAAGCGCTTAGTCATCAACCACGCGCCGGAAACAAGCCCGCCGGTCTAAACACCAGCACCACGGCCATTAAGATATAAATCGCAATCGCTGCGAGCGTAGGGCCCACACTTGAGGCCACAGCTGGAGAAAAAAACAGTTTGAGCAAAGTCGGCAAGAAGGCGCGCCCCGCAGTATCGACAAAGCCCACCAACAAAGCGCCTACAAACGCGCCACGCATCGAGCCAATACCGCCAATCACGATACACACCAAGACTAAGATCAAGATTTGTTCGCCCATGCCTGCCTGGATGGCCGTGATCGGCCCTAGCAAGGCACCTGCCAAGGCCGCCAAGACTGCACCCAACACAAACACGCCTAGAAATAACAGGGGCACCCGCACACCCATTAACGTCGCCATCTGTCGGTTGGAGGCACCGGCGCGCACCAATACCCCAGCGCGCGTTTTGGTCACAAACACATACAACCCAAGTGCCACCGCCAAACCAACGGCAATAATGAGTAAGCGATAGGCGGGATAAAGGAAATCAGGCGCCAGTTGCACCGGCCCTGATAGCCCAGCGGGCATATTCATCATCATGGGGGCTGGGCCCCAGATCATTTTGACGACGTCATTTGCGATCAAGATGACCGCGAAGGTCCCGAGCACTTGCGCCAGATGATCGCGCACCACTAACTTGCGTATCAAAACCAGTTCAAGCACCAACCCGACCAAGCCGGTGACCACTGCGGCCACCAACACGGCTGCCACAAAGGATCCAGTGACTTGCATGGTTTGCGCAGCGACATAGGCACCCGCCATATACAGCGAGCCATGCGCGACATTCAAGATATCCAAAATGCCAAAGACGAGTGTCAAGCCTGCTGCAATCAAAAACAGCATCAACCCAAACTGCAAGCCATTGAGCAATTGCTCGGCAATCAGCGTGCTGCTCATCAAGGCACCGTTTGCCGAGCCGCGAAACTTACTTTTTGCATTCGCCTACGTAAACGTCTTGGTACGAATCAAACACTTTGCCAACTAACTTATTCGTGATCCGGCCATCAGCGCCTTTCTCGACTACGCGAACGTACAAAGCCTGGATCGGAAAGTTATTCGCGCCATATTTAAAGGCACCACGCACGGAGGAGAAATCTGCTTTTTTCAAGGCCGCAATCACCGCCTCGCGATCAGCGACTTTTCCGCCCGTGGCTTTCACCGCGGCGTCAATAGACATCATCGTGTCGTAAGCTTGTGCAGCATAAACTGAAGGATTGCGACCTGGATAGGCTTCGCGAAAGGCAGCAACAAATTTTTTGTTCTGCGCATTGTCTAAATCGTGTGCCCATTGCGCAGTGTTAAACATGCCGATTAACGGCTCGCCGACCGCCTGAATCACGTCCTCATCGGCCGAGAACCCAGGGCCAACCAGCTTGACGCTTTGGTTCAAGCCAGCAGAAACAAATTGCTTGACAAAATTGATCCCCATGCCGCCTGGCAAAAAGATGTAGAGCGCGTCCGGTTTGGTATCGCGAATCTGAGCCAGTTCAGCGGCATAGTCGATCTGACCGAGCTTGGTATACACCTCTTGATTCGGCGCAAGTTTGTAGCCACGCTTAAAACCATTTAAGGCATCTTTGCCTGCCGGATAATCGGGGGCAATAATGACCATTTTTTTGAAACCACGATCGGCCGCGACTTTACCCGCTGCTTCGTGAAAGGCATCGTTTTGGTATGACACGCCAAACCAGTAGTCATTGCACTGAGCGCCAGCAAACTGGCTAGGGCCCGGGTTATTTGACAGGTAAGGGACTTTGGCTGCGAACAAGGCTGGGCCAACGGCTAACGCCACGTTTGAGCCGATCGGCCCAGTGAAGAAATCAATCTTATCGCGCTGAATGTAACGGGTCACCAGCTGTCGCGCCTGATCTGGGTTGCCACCCATATCAGTCTGAATAAACTCAGCAGGCTGCCCGCCTAGCTTGTTACCAAGCTGCTTGATCGCAAGATTAAAGCCGTCACGCGCTTCGGCACCCAGTGCTGCAAACGGACCCGACAAATCATTCGCAATACCGACCTTGATCGGGGTTTGTGCAAGTGCAATGGCGGGTAAGAGCAAAGCCGCTGCAACGAGGTTTTTAAACAGACGCATGAGAGGCCTCCTAGGCACGATAATTATTAGCGTCAAATAGTAGCAGGTGATAATTGTTTTGCCACGCCGAACTTTTACGGCCAAAATGCTGTTTCAACCTTGGAAAACAACTGATGAAATACAAAAATCTGCTAATCCGACTGGCGTGTCTGGCAAGTTTGTTCGCCGTCTGCATCCAAATCCCACTTTCTCAAGCGCAAGACCGTGCCATTCGCCTGATTGTGCCTTTTCCACCCGGCGGATCCTCAGATATCACTGCCCGCCTGCTCGCCGAGCCCATGACCCGAATACTCGGGCAGACCGTGATCATCGAAAATCGCGGTGGAGCCGGAGGCTCAATTGGCATGATGGAGGTTGCCAAGGCTGCGCCCGATGGGTCAATCTTCGGGCTCGCAACAGTCTCGACCCACGGGGTGAATCCAGCTGTGTATAAAAGCCTTCCGTATGAT
>CAIYCP010000363.1 GCA_903924715.1 uncultured beta proteobacterium | reverse complement strand
TTGGGGTTCAGGTCATCATTCTAAATGTTGAGACATCTTCAATTCGAGTAGACGGTCTGGATAAAACACACCTGACCTAACCGTCAGGTTCAAGCGCGGCGCTTGGTTTTCTCGGCGGACAAAGCGGTCATGAATTCAACGACGAAGTTGCAGTCATCGTCCTGCAACACGCTCATATCCCCCATGGCAACCGGAGCCATATAGCCTCGAATAACTTGCAAACCGGCTTGGAATCAGTTCGAAATAGTTTTGGCGGACAGAGGGGGATTCGAACCCCCGATACGCTATGAACGTATACACGCTTTCCAGGCGTGCGCCTTCAACCGCTCGGCCACCTGTCCGCTGCCATAACAAGCCCCGCATTCTAACAGAGGCAGGTTCCACGCCCGACCTGCACCATACCCCTGCAGGCTAGGCCGCCGATGCCTATACTAGCTGCCATGTCAGATAGCTCGCTCATTCCAACGCCCCCGGCCTCGCCGACGCCAACCCCCACGCTCGGGCTGCTTTTTATACTCTTCGCCAAAATCGGAGCCACCAGTTTTGGCGGCGGTATCTCGGGTTGGATGTATCGGGACTTTGTTGATCGTTATCACTTTTTGACTGAAGACGAGTTCATGAGTGCGTTGACCATCAGCCAGATCTTGCCGGGCCCTAACGTGGCGAATCTGGCTTTGCATATCGGACACAAGTTACGCGGTGGCATCGGGGGCCTGGTCTCGGTGATGGCCTTAGTGACACCTCCAATGATTTTGGCCGTGCTGCTCAGCATCGTGTTACTTGATCTCGGTTCAATCAAGTGGATTCATGACTTTCTAGAAGGCTTAGCGGCGAGCGCTCTAGGCTTGACGGCCTCGATTGGCTTGCGCGGCATCAAGCGTTCGTATCGACTCGGGCTTTGGCCGCTCACGCTCAGCGTCTCGGTATTTATTGGGCTTTTTTTGTTGGAGCTGCCGCTCGTGCCTGTCATTTTGGTTTTGGCGCTGGTGGGTCTGGTATGTGCGCATTTTCAGCAAACCCGTATGAAGCGCTGACTGCCAGATGAAAACCTCAAATATTTATCTAGATTTAATCGCGGTGTTTGCCCCGTTATCGCTGATTTCGGTCGGCGGCGGGCAAAGCGTGGTGGGTGATATGCATCTGCAAGCGGTCGATATCTATCATTGGCTCACACACGCGCAATTTATCGATCTGTTTGCGATCTCACGTGCCGCACCCGGGCCCGGGGCGCTGTTGGCCACGCTGATCGGTTGGCAAGTCAGTGGTTGGCAAGGTGCGCTTGTCGCCTCATTGGCTTTGTTTGGGCCGTCAACCGTGCTGGCATATTTTGTGACACGCGCTTGGCATAAAAGTCATGACCAGCCGTGGACCACTCTTGTACAAAACGCGCTCGCCCCCCTGGCCTCGGGGCTATTACTGACGAGTGCGATCATCATCTTGCGCTCAACGTCTGGTGGCGTCACGCCATGGTTACTTGCCGCAGTCTCTGCAGGTATCTTTTGGCGCTTTAAAAAACTCAATCCACTCATCGTGCTTTGCGCGGGTGGATTCGTTTTGGTTGCAGCGCGGTTATGGTTTTAAAAACCCGCATCGTGTCATGAATAATGTTTGCCTTGCCACGCAGAAAACTCTAACGGCCGTAGCCCAAAACGCACGGCATTGCCCGCGTGCAAAGCTTTAAACTCTGCCATGGTGAGTTCGATAAAATGCTCGATATCGACTACTGCAACACTGGCGGGTGTTCGAGCTCGCACGCTCAGCTCTGTTGCCGGTTCATCGTTGCGTACGATCGCAGCCACCACCTCGCTTAAAGCTCGACGATAGCGCAACCGAAAAATGTCAGGCGGCACAAGATTTTGTTTCACCGCAACGTATTGCTGGCAAGAGCGTTCATAGGCAAAAACAAACACATCACGCAGTAGTTCAACTTGATTAAGTTCATACACGCCGATCATGGCATCGACATAGGCCTGCTGCGGCACATCAATAAATGAAAGTGGACATAGATTGTGACGAATGAGCGGAACGTTCGCCGCAAGGCGAGACACCCTTTTGTTGACATCTTCAAAGGGTTGCAGATAGGGCAAATGAACCATAAGAAAAAATGCCTGTTCGATTGGATCATTAATCTCTGAGGCCATCTGAATCACAATGCCAAACAATTCTTCGAGCCTTTGCGGCAATGTGACTGGCAGATAAACGCTTCCACCGATTTCGACTGCCCGACTGCGAATACGGCCGCAAGCTGCTGGGTCTGCCATCAAACCGTCTGACAGCAAGGCATGCAATGCAATAACCGTATCCACACTTAAATTTGCACGCAGCGGGTCACGAACCAAGTACTCGATTGCATCTTTATGGTTAAGTATCATCTGCGTTTCAAACGCGTCTTTGCCCTCGGCAGCCTGACCAAATGCGATCAAGCGCTCAGTATCTAACCGGCTGTAAGTGTTGCCCTCTAAGCGCGATGAGGCCCAAGACAGATCAATCAATAAGCGATTGAGAATGTTGCGCGCAAAGGTGCCGGCTGGCGTCTGCTCTGCCGGCGAGCGTCCGATCGCGTGCAGTTGGGCGCAAAGATCTTGCGGCAAATACTGAGTTTGATTGGGGTGGTACTGCTCTAGAAACTTAAGCTGATAGCCCACCGGCGAGCGCAAATGACGCGGTTGGCACACGTAGGCCTTGATTCGCCCAGCTTCGGGCGAGAGTGGTACATACGTGCCAGGTGGAACGTGTTCTGTTTGATCGGTCTCTTCTTTAAGCAACCCTTTGAGCGCCCTCGAAACTGAGTGATAGCGAACCGCGCGGGCGTTGCCAACCATCTGGATCTGGCCGCGCTCGACTAGCATCGCTAATCGCCGCTGCAAGCTGCGGCGCTGTACGTTACCGTTGAGCGCCCCCATCAGGGCTTCAATCGCGATGCCGTTCGGATGCTTCGCAATTAACTCTTGCAAACGAACGAACTCGGCTTGGGGTGTGACTTTAGGCATGCGCTGAGAGACCCGAGGGTCAATTTTCAATAGTATTACGTCATTTTAACTGACGCAATAAAATTTAGCGACAAATAAAGTGTCGTGATTAACTCTTTTGCGACATATCCTCGCTATTTTGGCAGCGACAACATCCGTTGCACGTAGCGTGCAATCGTGTCCACTTCAAGATTGACCCGTTGACCCATCTTCAGATGCTGCAAGGTTGTTACCGCGATCGTATGTGGGATCAAGTTGACACTAAAGCGTGTGCCCCCCGCGACATCCTCAACGCGGTTGACCGTCAGACTCACGCCATTAACCGTGATCGAACCTTTGTACGCCAAAAATGGGGCAAGCGTAGCTGGGGCTTGTACGACCAGCTCCCACGATTCGCCCACAGGTTCAAACTTGACCACTTCGCCCAAACCATCAACATGGCCCGAGACCAAATGCCCGCCAATCTGATCACCGATGCGTAGTGATTTTTCTAGATTCACAGGGCCTAAGGCGTCAAGGCCCATGGTCAAGCGCAAACTTTCACGCGAGACATCCACCGAAAAACCATCAGCGTGTTTTGTGACCACGGTCATGCAAGCGCCTTGGATCGCGATCGAATCACCCAACCCCACATCTGACAAATCTAAGCCGCCTGCGTGAATGTTAATGTGCACGCCGGTAGCAGCTTTGTCACCTGCAAAGGGCTCAATACGTTGAATCTGACCAACCGCGGCGACGATCCCGGTGAACATACTATTAAACCTCGTCTACATTACTTTCGATTAAGTGAATGCTTTGCATCAACGCGCGCCAGCTTTCGGGCAAGCGCGCTCGTACTCTAATGTCTGCACCGAGTTGTTTGACATCGGTAAATTCAAAACGCTTCACGCCATCAAGCTTGGTCAGCACGGGCAACTGCGCCATGCTTCTGCCTTCGCCCAATAAGATCGGCGCCATGTACACCAACAATTCGTCGACACAATTGGCCTCAAGCAAGGCACCATTTAACCCAGAGCCTGCTTCGCAATGAACTTCATTATGGCCCTCGGCCGCTAACCATTGCATCATCGCGCGCATGTCAATGCGACGACGCACCTCGCCCGCCTGAACCCCAACAGCCTCGGGCACACAAACCACCTGCACACCACGCGCTGCCAAACGTGCGGTTTTCTCTGGCTTGTCATCACCGACAAACACAAAGGCCTCACCGCCTGCAAGCACCGCCGCGTCTTCATTAATTTCAAAACCGGGGTCAATCACCGCACGCTTGGGTTGACGCGGGGTCATCACATGACGCACATTCATTTTTGGATTGTCTGCACGGATCGTGCCAATCCCTGTCAAAACCACACAACTGCGCGCCCGCCAGTGATGGCCGTCTGCTCGCGCTTCTGGCCCAGTGATCCACTGCGATACACCATTGAGTAAAGCGGTACGACCATCCAGCGATGCCGCAGTTTTCATCCACACATAAGGCAAGCCGCGCGTCATGCGCGATACAAAACCTGGATTCAATTCAAGGGCCTGATCCGCACAAATCCCGACATTGACTTCAATGCCCGCCTCGCGCAAGCCACGCATACCACGACCTGCCACGCTTGGATTCGGGTCAAAATGCGCAAACACAACACGCTTGGGCTTAGCGGCAATTAAGGCATCCACACAAGGCGGTGTACGGCCATGGTGGCTACAGGGTTCGAGTGTGATGTACACCGTAGCGCCATGGGCGTTAAAGCCTTTGGCCACCATGTCGTTTAACGCCATGATTTCAGCGTGATGACTACCCACGACTTGCGTGGCGCCACTGCCCAATACTTGCCCTTCGCGAACAATCACACAGCCGACACGCGGGTTAGGCGAAGGTACATACAACGCGCCTTCGGCCAAAGCAAGCGCCTGACGCATAAAGAAAACGTCTTGATCAGGGTTACGCGTATCAATCCCGCGCGGATAAGGCTGATTCATGTTTTGCGTCGCAGCGGTGGGCCCTGCATTTCACGAATGGCCGCGACGAACTCGCCAATATCCTCAAAACTTCTGTATACAGAAGCAAAGCGTACGTAGGCCACTTTGTCTAGTTTTTTAAGTTCGGCCATGACAAGCTCACCCAAAAATTCGGTAGAAACTTCGCGCTCACCGCTTGTCAATAATTTATCTTCAATACGCATGACGACCGCGTCGACTTCTTCAGTACTGATCGGGCGTTTGCGCAAGGCAAGCGATAAGCTCGCGCGCAATTTGCTGGCCTCGTAATCATGCCGACTACCGTTACGTTTGACCACCGAGGGCATTGAAAGCTCGGGGCGCTCGTAGGTTGTGAAACGACGATCGCAATCTACGCAACGTCGACGACGGCGAATAAAATCGCCTTCATCGGCCCCGCGTGAGTCGACCACCTGCGTATCGGGATGCCCGCAAAAGGGACACTTCATTCGATGCCTTGGTTAAGAAACAATGCAAGCAGCCTTCAGCCGCTTGCTGATTATCGGTAAACCGGAAAGCCCGCGGTCAACGCATTGACGCGCGCACGCACGGATGCAATGTTGGCTTCGTCGCGCGGATTATCCAGAACGTCTGCAATCAAGTTACCCGTGAGTTCAGCCTCAGCTTCTTTAAAGCCGCGGGTGGTCATCGCAGGGGTTCCTAAACGGATACCGCTTGTCACAAAAGGTTTTTCTGGATCATTAGGAATCGCATTTTTGTTGACAGTAATGTGCGCCTGTCCCAATGCGGCTTCAGTTTCTTTGCCCGTTACGCCCTTGGCGCGCAGATCAACCAGCATCACATGGCTTTCAGTGTGGCCAGACACAATGCGCAAACCGCGCTTGACTAAAGTCTGTGCCAAGACCTGGGCATTTTTAACCACTTGGGCTGCATACGCTTTAAATTCAGGCGTTGAAGCCTCGTGAAACGCGACGGCCTTGGCGGCAATCACATGCATCAGCGGACCGCCCTGAATGCCCGGGAATATCGCCGAGTTCACCGCTTTTTCGTGTTCGGCTTTCATCATGATCACACCCCCACGCGGGCCACGTAACGACTTGTGCGTCGTCGAGGTCACAAAGTCTGCGTGCGGGACTGGGTTAGGATAAGCACCACCCGCCACGAGACCCGAGTAGTGCGCGACGTCAACCAGCAACAATGCGCCGTTGTCTTTGGCGATGCGCGCAAAACGCTCAAAATCCATACGCAACGAATACGCCGATGCGCCCGCCACAATCAATTTTGGTTTATGCGCTTTGGCGAGTTGCTCGACTTTTTCGTAATCGAGCACTTCGTTCGCGTCTAACCCGTATTGATGAAAGTTATACAGCTTGCCCGACGCATTCACACTCGCGCCATGCGTTAAGTGACCACCTTCAGCCAAGCTCATTCCCAACACCGTGTCGCCCGGCTTTAAGCACGCCAGATACACGGCCTGATTCGCTTGCGAGCCTGAGTTTGGTTGCACATTGGCCGCCTCGGCGCCAAATAAGGCTTTTAAACGGTCAATCGCCAGTTGTTCGACGATATCCACATACTCACAACCACCGTAATAACGTTTGCCGGGATAACCTTCGGCATATTTATTTGTCATTTGACTACCCTGCGCCTGCATCACAGCGGGGCTGGCATAGTTTTCAGAGGCAATCAGCTCAATGTGTTGCTCTTGCCGAGTGTCTTCTTGTTGAATGGCTGCCCAAACGGCCGGGTCAACGCGATCAAGGGTCAATTTACGGTCAAACATAAGATTCCTAGCAAACAGGCAAATTTGGATGGCTATAGTGTACTGTGCCTAGCCTTGTGTCGTGGGAGAGACTGGGCCAGACAAGTCTGTTCGACCCGCAACAGGCTTTGCGATGCCTCCCGCGTCTGGTTAATTGAGCGTCACGCGCGCAAACTTGCGCTTGCCGACCTGAATCACGTAGGTACCTGCAGCAAGCTGCAGACCCTTGTCCTCAACCTTGACGCTATCGATTTTGACCCCCCCCTGCTCAACATTTCGCTGAGCCTCGGCACCCGATGCCACCAACCCGGCCTCACGCAGCACCTTGAGCACACCCATCGGGGCGCCCGCCAAGGTCATTTCGGGCATGTTCTCTGGAACGGCGCCGTCTCGAAACCGCGCCTCAAAATTGGCGAGTGCGTCTTGCGCCGCTTGCTTTGAGTGGAAGCGAGTAATGATCTCTTGCGCCAGCTGTACTTTGGCGTCGCGTGGGTTACGTCCCGCTTCGGTTTCGGCCCGCAACTTCGCGATATCTTCGAGGCTGTCAAAGGACAGCAACTCAAAATAACGCCACATCAAGGTATCCGAAATTGACATCAATTTACCAAACATCGAATCTGGCGCTTCGCCAATTCCGATGTAATTATTTTTGGATTTCGACATTTTTTCAACGCCGTCGGTGCCTTCAAGCAAGGGCATCGTCAACACGCATTGTGGCTCTTGCCCATATTCTTTTTGCAGCTCGCGTCCCACAAGCAGATTGAATTTTTGATCGGTACCACCGAGTTCAAGGTCTGATTTAAGCGCCACAGAGTCGTAGCCTTGCATCAGGGGGTATAAAAATTCGTGCACCGAAATTGGCACACCACCCTTATAGCGTTTAGTGAAATCATCACGCTCCATCATGCGGGCGACGGTGTAACGCGAAGCGAGTTGAATAATGCCACGCGCGCCCAACGGGTCGCACCACTCAGAGTTGTAGCGAATTTCAGTTTTGTCAGGATCAAGCACCAAACTAGCCTGTGCATAGTAGGTTTTAGCGTTTTCGGCGATTTGCTCGCGGGTGAGTGGCGGGCGGGTCGTGTTGCGGCCTGACGGATCCCCAATCATCGAGGTGAAATCACCAATCAAAAAGATGACCTGATGCCCTAAATCTTGTAACTGACGCATCTTGTTCAGCACGACGGTATGGCCTAAATGAATATCAGGCGCCGTAGGATCTAAGCCAAGCTTAATTCTCAGCGGAACGCCCGTGGCCTGGCTGCGCGCCAATTTCTGGGCGAATTCGGCTTGAACCAACAACTCGTCACAGCCACGCAGAGCCACGCGCAAATGGGCTTCTGTTTCTTGCGTAATCGTATATTTTTGTATTGACATATCAGAAATAAGCCACTAGATGTATTAAATAGAATAAAAAAAGACTTGCCCGGCCAAATTCGGCTAAAATTGTTGTTTTCTTGCATTGGCGTTGCTCCACATCATACGCAAACCCAATGCAAAGCGTTTCGCGCCCCCAAGTTTAAACGCGACGGGTTGCGAGCACGGCCAAGTTACACAGGATTATCGCCTAATGAGTCAA
>CAIYCP010000362.1 GCA_903924715.1 uncultured beta proteobacterium | reverse complement strand
GACGCCACGGCTGTGAGTCACGTCGTAGATTTCAGTGCCATCACCCGGTTTAGGTTTTTCAATTTGATACGCAATACGGTAGCGTTTCGCCAAGGCAGAAATTTCTTTTTCATTGCCGGTCAGTCCAATGGCATTTTTATTAAAGGCGTCAACATATGCCTGCAGAATGTCGGGAGTGTCTCGGTGAGGGTCGACACTGATAAAGATAATTCGAACGTCTCGGGCCTCATCGCCGAGCTTGACCATCACTTCGGTGAGTTGCGCCATTGTCGTTGGGCAGATATCGGGGCAGCTGGCATAGCCAAAAAATACAAGCGAAGTTTTGTTTTTGAGGCTGTTTTGCGTAACAGTTTGGTTTCCTGCGCCTTTTAACGAAAACTCAAGATCGGGCAAATGACCGCTTACATCGTAGAGCGACCATTTTTGCTCAGGTTCTGAACAAGCGGCCAAGACCAACAGGCTTAAAATGCAAATCCATTTGAGCAAACGACTGATGATCAGACTCATTGAGTCACAGTCGGTGGCGCGGCATCAGACATTCCGCTGTGGCGCAACAGTGCATCCATGCGTGGCGCGCGACCTCTAAAGGCTTTAAACGATTCAGCAGCGGGTCGCACTCCACCCACAGCAAGCACCTCTTGTTTAAAACGCTCGCCAGTCGAGGCGTCGAGCGCGCCAACCGTCTCGAGCATTTGTCCGGCGGCATGTGCAGTTTTTGCAGCACGCGCGGCAGCTTCTTCGAAAGCCTCAAAGGCATCGGCCGATAAAACTTCGGCCCACTTGTAGCTGTAATACCCTGCACCATAGCCGCCCGCAAAGAGATGCGAGAAACTGTGCGGAAACCGATGCCAAGAGGGTGGGCGCATGACGGCCACTTCGTCACGCACTTGATCGAGCTGAGTCAGCACCTCGGCAATCGAGAGGCCTTGGCGGTGGTTGTGTATCAAAATATCAAATAGCGAAAACTCAACCTGCCGCACCGTTTGCATGCCGCTTTGAAAATTACGCGCTGCGGTCATCCGCTCGTATAAATCGCGCGGAAGTGGCTCTTGAGTATCAACATGTGCGGTCAAACGCTGTAAGACCGACCATTCCCAGCAAAAGTTTTCCATGAACTGTGAGGGTAATTCGATCGCATCCCATTCAACAGCAGAGAAGGCCGAGGCGCCCGGCTCATCTACTTCCGACAATAATGCGTGCAAGGCATGTCCGCTTTCATGAAATAGCGTAATGACATCATCATGCGTCAATAGCGCTGGGCGATCGCCTTGCGGGCGGGCAAAATTGCAGGTCAGATAAATGACGGGCGTTTGCACCCCGTTGAGGTGTTTGCGACGGTTGCGCTCACTGTCCACCCATGCGCCGCCTTGTTTTGCCGGACGGGCGTATAGGTCGAGCAACAAATAGCCGAGGGTGTCGCCTTTCGCATTATGAATCGATGCCGCACGCACATCTGCATGCCAGCCGCTTATTGCACAATCTTTTAATGTGACGTTAAAGAGAGTTTGCACTACGTCGAATAAACCACTGAGTACGCGCGGCTCAGTAAAATATTGCTTCACCTCGTCTTCTGAATAGGCGTAACGTGATTCGCGCAGACACTCTGAAGCAAAGGCAATATCCCACGGTTGCAGATCAGTTAAGCCTAATTCTTGTTGAGCAAAAGCCTTGAGCTCAACCAAGTCGCGCTCAGCATAAGGTTTAGCGCGTTTAGCTAATTGTCTTAAAAAGTCGATAACCTCTTGATCACTATCGGCCATGCGAGTTTGTAATCGCAGTTCGGCAAAATGCTTAAAACCTAAAAGCGTAGATTCTTCTGCACGCAAGGCGAGTGCCTGTTCGATTAACGTTGAGTTATCAAATTCGTGAGCGCCTTGTTCTGAGGCACGCGTGGCGTAAGCTTTATAGAGTGTGTG
>CAIYCP010000361.1 GCA_903924715.1 uncultured beta proteobacterium | reverse complement strand
CCATATCAACACCTCAGAATGCAATGCGACGAGTTTTTTTGGTGGTGGTTTAAAGGTCACCCCTGTTAGCGGTGTTGACGGAAAAATTGACCCAACTGCGCTTGAATATGCAATCCTGAATTCTGGAAAAGGTCAGGCGCATAAAAACCAACCAGAGGCCGTGAATTTGGTTCAAGCGACCGATATGGGTGCGGTCTATTCTGTTGCTGAAGTCAAGGCTATCAGCGCCATTGCACACGCGCATGGGCTGGTTGTGCATATGGATGGCGCACGTTTTGCGAACGCGCTAGATACGTTGGGCTGCTCACCTGCTGAGTTAACTGTGAAAGCAGGCATTGACCTTTTATCCTTTGGCGTAACGAAAAATGGCGGGCTGCTGACAGACGCGATTGTGGTTTTTAATCCGGCGGTGGCAAAAAACATTGGCTTTCATTTACGTCGCGCAGGCATGATTTGGTCGAAGATGCGCTTTGCCTCCGCACAGGTACTGGCCTATGTTAAGGATGACCTCTGGTTGCGCTTGGCTAAGCAATCAAATACGGCGGCCCTTGCAATCGCTAGCGGAATTAAAAATCTCGAAGGCGTTAAGTTGTTGGCGCCCGTTCAGGCAAACGAACTGTTTGTACAAATGAGTGCCAGTGCGATCGATCAACTCATTGCCGCGGGTGTGTTGTTTTACCGTCGTGGCCCCACGCTCTTTCGCTTAGTATGCCGTTGGGACACGACCCAAGAAGAGATCGCTCAGTTGATTTCACTGATTGATCGCTACAAAAATCAATGAAAATAGGTTAAACCTCTACCTCTGTCTGTACTAAAGCATTGCGTTTCATTTAAAAAAATAATGAAAGGGACAAGAATGCGATTTCAAACACGTATCGTTTCCGTTTTTTTTGCAGCATTATGTATCAGCAGCGTTACTCCAACGTATGCGCAACCGTATCCTTCAAAACCGATTCGTATTATTGCGCTCAATGCCGTGGGCTCGGGTCTCGATACGATCGTTCGTAATCTCACTACGGTGCTCACAAAATCACTTGGGCAACCGATCATTGTTGAAAATATCGCAGGCGCGGGTGGACTCACTGGCTCCCAAATGTTGGTCCGTGCACCGGCTGACGGCTACACCCTTGCGGCAGTTTCATCGCAGTACACGATCATTCCACATCTTTACGCGAACTTGGGTTTCGACCCCGACAAAGATATCACCCCAATTGCGTTACTGTCGGGCATCCCGATGGTGCTCGTCACGCGCCCTGCCTTTCCAGCCAACTCGGCAAGCGAGCTAGCCGCGTTAGCCAAGGGCGAACCGTTCAAGTACACGCTATCTTCAGGCGGTGTGGGCAGCGCGCAGCATTTAGCGGGCGAAGAGCTTCAGCAGCTGGGTCAATTCAAACTGACACATGTGCCCTACAAAGGTGGTGGCCCTGCCGTACCAGATTTGGTTTCTGGAAACGTTGACGTTGGATTTTTAGCTGTTGCCACCGTAGCGAGTCTTGTGCAGTCGGGCAAACTCAAGGCCTTAGGGGTAAGCCCCGCTAAAAGTCTAGCGCTGCTGGCCCAAGTGCCGCCTGTTGGCCAGTCGATTCCGGATTTTGATGTTGAGCCTTGGTTGGCGCTGATTGCGCCCGCGAACTTACCAAAAGCGGTAGCAGAAAAACTCAAAATTGAAGTGGAAGCCGCGATTAAAAACGAGAGCTTCCAAGCGTTTATTCAACAACAAGGTTCACCGATGAAAGTGATGACGATCGATGAATTGAAACGTTTTTTTGCTGATGAGTCACGCAAGAATGGCGATCTTGTGAGGATGTCGGGCGCAAAATTACAATGAACAACATCACATAGAGGATTGCAATGAACGATAAAGAACGCTTTGAGCTAGGCACCAAAATCCGACGAGAAGTTTTGGGCGATGAACACGTCAACAAAAATCTTGCCAGAAAATCTAACGCCGAATATCAAGAGATTATTACCAAACTTGCTTGGAGCGAAGTCTGGTCGCGACCAGGTCTGCCCAGACACACGCGTAGTTTGCTCAACATTGCCATGTTGACTGCGCTGAATCATCATGCAGAACTTGCGCTGCATATGCGGTCAGCCAAAAATAACGGTGTCACGCCTGCAGAAATTCGTGAAGTATTGATTCAAACGGCAGTCTATTGCGGCGTCCCGGCTGCGGCGTCTGCGTTTGCCACCTACAACTCTATTTTTCCGGATGATCCTGCTGACGAGTAGGTATTTTATTCAGAGCTCACGCACTCAAACAAAAAGGGTTAGTGTCTTGTGAACACTAACCCTTTGATATAACTGGTCGGAACGGAAGGATTTGAACCTTCGACCCCTTGCACCCCATGCAAGTGCGCTACCAGGCTGCGCTACGCCCCGAAAGACCGTAAGTATAGCAGAGCCTAGCGTTACCTTAGATCGAGCTGTCCCTTTGTAGCGTGTGCTTTCGTTGCCTGGTTCAGTAGTTCTTGAATACTGTGCAACTCAGAGCGTAACGACTGCAATTCAACAGCACTTAACCGTACTGCTGCATCTGGATCTTGTGGCGTCTCGCGGCCTTCACTTAAGCGATTACGTGCGCCACTGATCGTGAAACCCTGTTCGTAAAGAAGCTCACGAATTTTGCGGATTAACAAAACTTCGTGATGTTGGTAATAACGTCGATTACCGCGTCGCTTGACCGGTTTTAATTGTGTAAATTCTTGCTCCCAATAGCGCAGCACATGTGGCTTGACACCACACAAATCACTCACTTCACCGATGGTGAAATAGCGTTTTGCTGGAATTGGCGGCAAGACAACGGCTGATTCTGGGATGGACATGTACAGGGTAGATGCAAAAAAACGTTAAAAATCGATACAAGGACAATGCACGGCCTGTTTTTATACCTCAGTTTGCAAGGTTTCGGGGTGTTCGACAACACCTTTTAACTTTTGACTCGCATGAAACGTAACGACCCGTCGAGCGGCGATCGGGATTGTTTCGCCTGTTTTTGGATTTCGCCCAGGACGAGGTGGTTTATTACGCACCTGAAAATTACCAAACCCTGAAAGCTTCACGGGTTCACCACGTGCCAACGCATCGCGAATTTCTTCGAAAAAAGTATCGACGATATCTTTTGCTTCGCGCTTATTTAACCCGACACGCTCGAACAACATTTCAGCCAGTTCGGCTTTGGTCAGTGTGCGAGATTCTGCTAAAGAATGTTCAATTGTCATTTTTTAAGTTCCGACATTCTGGTTTAACGCGGGCGGGCTTGATGACTCGTTTCAAGCGCAGTTCTTATCTTCGTCATACATAAATCAACTCGACCGTCATCGAGCGTGACCTCAGTGTCTTGCAATGAGACCCTAAATGCAAGACTCTTTTCGTTTGTAGCAACTTTTGCAGGATCGCGCCAGAGGTCAAAGAGGCCAACATGTTGCACCACAGCAAGCGCTGGATCAGACTTCACAGTCTGAGCAATGGTATCGAGCAAAGCCTGTACAGACTGTTCAGCCGAGACCCAGATTGCCAAGTCGCGCTGCACCATGGGTTGGCGTGATAACTCTTGAACTAAGGGCATTGGCAAGGCCGCCAAAGACTCAAGAGAGACTTCAAACAAGACAGGTGCAGTTGTTAACTCTTGCTGCTGGACCCAACGGGGATGCAACTCACCCAGCCAGCCAATCACCTGTGCGCCTAGTTCAATGCGGGCACTTCGACCTGGATGTAATAAGGCGTGTTGAGCCGGTATAAATCGCAGCTGCTTGGCCTGAGCACTGAAGAGCACCTCAAGATCACGCTTTACATCAAAGAAATCAATGGCGCGATTAGGGGTGCCCCACTGCTCTTCTGTGACAGGCCCCCAAGCGGCCGCAGCTAGGAGCTGAGGCTGACGCACTGCCGCAACCGTTAAGGGACCATCTTTAATCGATAGGTCACGGACATACACTCGGCCAAGTTCAAACACGCGAACACGCGTTTGTTTACGATTAGCGTTGTAACGGATATTTGCCACCAAGCCAGGCAATAACGAAGATCGCATCACGGCAAGTTGACTTGCGATTGGATTCAGTAATTGAATCGGATCAGCGTGCCCGAGTAAATCCGTTTCCCAGTTTTTCTCAACAAACGAAAAGTTAATCACTTCTTGATAATCGAGTGCCGCAATTTCGGCGCGCACGGTATGCGCCGAGCGCGTCGTTTCTGGCGTCATGCGCATTTGCGCAGCGGCCATTGGCGGTACCGCGGGGATACTTTCAAAACCCACGATGCGGGCCACTTCTTCAATTAAGTCTTCTTCGATCCGGATATCGAAACGGTATGAAGGTGGAGAGACAACAAACTGATCTCCCTGTATGGCAAACGAAAACCCTAAACGTTTAAAGGTTTGTGCAACTTCGTCTTGACTGACTTTTACCCCTAACACGCGATGACAACGCGACAGTCGCATGATCACGGGTTCACGTTTAGGTAGATTGACATGCTGGTCATCGATTGGGCCGGCCTGCCCACCACAAATATCTAAAATCAACTGCGTAATCAGATCAAGATGCTCGGGAATGTTTTCAAAATCAACGCCGCGCTCAAAACGATGGCTGGCTTCGGAGTTTAATTTGAGTTTTCGCGCGCGACCGGCGATCGCCTCTGGCCACCAAAAGGCTGCTTCAACATAAATATTTTTTGTATCGAGCGATACCGCGGTCGAAGAGCCACCCATGATGCCCGCTAGGCTTTCCGGCGTACCTGCACTTGCAATCACCCCCATTGAGGCATCAAGCATGATCGTTTGCTCGTTTAGCAAGGTGAGTGATTCTCCGGCACGAGCCCAGCGAACTTCAATCGCTTGCTCGGGCATGCGGTCCAAGTCAAACACGTGCGTTGGACGACCAAGCAACAGCATCACATAATTCGAAATATCAACCAATGCCGTCACCGAGCGTTGCCCTGCTCGCGTGAGGCGTTCAACCATCCAGTCAGGTGTTTGTGCATGCGCATTCACACCCCGTACGACACGACCCGCAAAACGGCCGCATAGGTCTGGGGCCTGAACCGTAACCGGAATGATCTCAGTTAAGCTCGGCGCAATGGCCGCTGTGTGAGGTTGAGACAAGGGTGTGCCAGTTAACGCTGACACTTCACGTGCGATGCCTAGAATCGATAAACAATCAGCACGGTTAGGTGTTAGCTTTAAGGTGAACAAAGTGTCGTCAAGCGCGAGGGCCTCGCGCACACTCGTGCCGACCTTCGCGTCTGCGGGTAATACGAGTAGGCCCGCATGTTCTTGCGACAAACCCAATTCTTTGGCTGAGCACAACATGCCAAAAGACTCGACTCCACGCATTTTGGCTACACCAATATTCATCCCGCCAGGCAAGGCTGCGCCTACGGTTGCGAGAGGTACTTTGATGCCCGCGGCTGCATTAGGCGCGCCGCAAACGATCTGCAAGGGCGCAGCGGCACCAATATCGACCATACATACGCGCAACTTATCTGCGTTAGGGTGAGGCTCTGCCGTTTGAATCAGTGCGACGATGACCCCTGAGAATGCGGGCGCGACCGGCGAGGTCTCTTCAACCTCCAAACCAGCCATCGTTAAACGATGTGATAACTCATCGGTCGATATCGCCGGATTACACAGGGTGCGCAGCCAAGACTCAGAAAATTGCATAGTGAACCGTATCGGTTTAAAAATTAATCGTTGAACTGTCGTAGAAAGCGCAAGTCGCCTTCAAAGAATTGGCGCAAATCATTTACGCCATAGCGCAACATTGTCAGCCGCTCAAGACCTGAACCAAAGGCAAAGCCAATGTACCGTTCTGGATCAAGACCAAAATTACGAATCACATCAGGATGAACTTGACCCGAGCCAGAAATCTCAAGCCAGCGCCCTTTGTTAGGACCCGAAGTGAACATCATGTCAATTTCGGCTGAAGGTTCGGTAAACGGAAAAAACGAGGGCCGAAAACGTAACTCAAGATCATCTGTTTCAAAGAAGCAGCGTAAAAAGTTTGTATACACACCTTTTAGATCTGCGAACGAAATATTTTCGTCAATCCAAAGACCTTCGACCTGATGAAACATGGGTGAATGCGTTGCATCGCTATCCACCCGATACGTGCGACCTGGCGCAATCACTTTAATCGGCGGTTTGTGCATGCGTGCATAACGCACTTGCATGGGGCTCGTATGGGTTCGTAACAAAAGCGGCAAACCTTGAGCATCGTTCATGTCAACGTAAAACGTATCCTGCATTGAGCGTGCAGGATGATTCTCAGGATTATTAAGCGCAGTAAAGTTGGTCCAGTCGTTTTCGATTTCAGGACCATCGGCCACATCAAAACCAATCGATCTGAAAATTGCCTCAACACGCTGCCAGGTACGGATCACTGGGTGAATACCACCTTTTCCGTGACCTCGACCGGGCAAGGTCACATCAATTGTTTCTGCCGCCAGGCGCAAATCAAGTTCAGCCTGCGCCATTGCGGCTCGGCGTGCGTTTAATAAGCCTTCAACCTGCTGCTTGATGGCATTGATGCGAGCACCCTCAGTACGCTTGGCTTCGGGATCTAGCTTGCCCAAGCCTTTCATGAGCTCGGTGAGCGAACCCTGTTTACCCAAGAAACGCGCCTTCGCATTTTCGAGTGCAGCCGCATCTGATGCTTGCGCAAATTGCACACGGGCCTGTTCAATCAGGTCATCGACCGTATCAGCCATTTCTATAACCTTGGTGAAATCACATCTTTTAAATGCAAACGGAGCCCAACGGCCCCGTTTGCAGATACAACTTTTCAGTGCTTAGGCAGCCAACGCTGTTTTTGCCTGATTCAATACGGCAGCGAAACCAGCTTTGTCATGAACGGCCATGTCGGCCAAGACTTTGCGGTCAAGCTCGATTGAAGCTTTTTTCAGGCCAGCGATAAATACGCTGTATGTCACGCCGTGCTCACGCACTGCTGCGTTGATACGGGCGATCCAAAGGGCACGAAATGTACGCTTTTTATTGCGACGATCGCGATAGGCATATTGACCGGCACGCATAACTGCTTGCTTGGCAATACGGAACACATTACCGCGGCGACCACGGTAGCCTTTGGCTTTAGCAATAACTTTTTTGTGACGGGCTCGGGCCGTTACACCACGTTTTACGCGAGGCATGTTTTATCTCCGTTAAGCGAAAGGCATCATGGCTTTAACTGAAGCCACGTTGGTTTTATCGACCGCTGCCGAACCGCGCAACTGGCGCTTGGTCTTGGTGGTTTTTTTGGTCAGGATGTGGCGTTTAAACGCTTGACCCCGCTTGATCGATCCGCTGCCGCGAACCTGAAAGCGCTTTGCAGCACTTTTCTTGGTTTTCATCTTAGGCATTTCAGTTCCTGTTACTTAAATTGTGCTCTGTAGGTGCCTGGCATGTTGCTCGATTTGCTGATTAAGACAAATCGACCGCCAGTCTTGTTAACCCAAGATCCACTTTTTGACTTCACTTTATTTCTCTGCAGGTTTTGCAGGAAAGCCTTTGATTATATGACAAATTCTGGGATTTTGCACGTTTGTACTATGAAAGCCTTGAGGCATCCCTGAATTGGCCTACTGCGCCAGTTGTTGTCGATACTGAAATGCCTCGGCAAAATGCAATACATCGATCTGTTGAGCGCCATCTAGGTCGGCGCAGGTGCGTGCCACCCGTCGAATTCGCTGAATGGCTCTGGCAGACAGTTGATGCCGCTTGATCACATTGCTAAGCAACCCTGAGGAATCTGCCGTCATAGGACAACACGCATCCAAGTCAGCGTCAGGCAACCGCGCATTCACGGTTTTTTGACGCTTGAACTGGGTCGTACGGGCGATTTCGACCCGTTTGCGTACCGCAGCAGATGCCTCACCGGGCGGCAACTCTAGCCAGTGCTCGTCGTTTAAGGTCAGCGCCACAAACAGATCGATTCTATCCATGACTGGGCCAGAGATCCGATCTTGATACCCTGCAATCTGCTCTAGACGGCATTTACAACGACCTTGAGGATGCCCATGCCAGCCACATGGGCAGGGATTCATCGCAGCCAAAAGCTGGAAATCTGCCGGAAATTCGACTTTAAGCTTAGCGCGCGCAATAGAGACCGAGAGATTTTCAAGCGGTTCGCGTAAAGCTTCGCGCACCCGTCGTTCAAACTCAGGAAACTCATCCAAAAAAAGGACGCCTTTGTGCGCGAGCGTCACCTCGCCGGCTCGGGGCGTTGTTCCACCCCCAATAATCGCAGCCATTGAGGCCGAATGGTGAGGCGCTCGAAATGGCCGCTGACCCCACGGCGTATCGGGAGCCCCCGTGAACGCAGAGACCGAGGCAACCTCCAAGCATTCATCTTGTGTCAGCGCAGGCAATATCCCGGCTAAACGTTTGGCCAGCATGGTCTTGCCGACACCGGGCGTACCCGAAAACATCAAACTATGGCCACCTGCGGCTGCGACCTCAAGCGCACGTCGTGCCATCAACTGCCCACGCACATCGGATAAACACGGCTCAGCAGTCACAGCGAGGATATTGGTCAACGGCTCAGACGGGATCAAACGCTGTTGACCATTGAGGTGCTGTACCACCCCCATCAAACTATCTGCGCCTAAGACCCGTAAGCCAGGCACCCGCGCAACCTGCCTTGCGTTAATCGCTGGCAACAGTAAGCTCATCTCAGGCTGACTGCGCGCAACTGCTAACGCAATCGCAATCGCACCTTTAATTGGCGAGAGCCTGCCCGTTAAAGACAGTTCGCCCGCGATAACCAGTTTCGCTAACGTGACCTCTGAATCTTTGACATCCGGATTACGCTTGAGCTCGGGCATGTCGATTTGACCTGATACCAACAAAACGCCTAGCGCAATCGGTAGATCAAAACGTCCAGATTCTTTCGGTAAATCTGCGGGCGATAAATTGACGGTGAGGCGGCCGGTTGGAAATTCAAACCCACTGCTCAAGATCGCGGCTCTGACGCGTTCGCGACTTTCGCGCACTTCTGCGTCTGCCAAACCAACCACGGTAAAACTGGGGAGCCCGTTACTTAAATGGATTTCTACCCGAACCGGTGGTGCATCCATCCCATACAGAGACCGGCTCATCAAAACAGCTAAGGCCATCGCACTCTCTAAAAAAATCTAGAGTATGGCGTTAAGCCCGAGTTCTGCCTACCGAGGGATCATATTGCGCGCCTTGAAGCACTCGCACTCGCAGTTGCCTTGAAGGCAATACTTGAATGCAACCGCTTTAAGAGCGCCCGCTTTCCAGAAGCGTGATGCGTTGCTCAAGTTGTTGAATTTGCGTCTCAAGCGTTTGCGCACGCTCTTGCACGCGTTTCAACATGTCAACTTGTATATCAAACTCATCGCGGGTGACGAGGTCCATTTTGTTAAAGGCCTGACCCATGAAGGCTTTGACGTTACGTTCGATCTCTGCGGCTGGACTGCGTGCAATCAGCTCGGACACATTCTTTTGAAACTCTTCAAACCAGGCGTTTTTTGCAATCATCATGTTCTCGCTCATCAAAACTTGTGACATACCATTTTACTCTCGACTCGGCGCACGAGGCGTTGCTTTAGTGATACAGCGTAGCCGGATCAATTTCGAGTGCACGATTTAGCGCATTAGCAACTTTATGCCGCAACGCATTGGAATGCGCCTGACGAATTTCGCGTTTGACGTCGAGCAACTGCTGAGCATGCATCGAAAATTGCGTTAATCCCAAGCCTAACAACAAACGCGTTAAGTGCGGATCTCCGGCCATTTCGCCACATACAGAGACGGGCTTACCAACACGCACACCTGCATTAATCGTATTTGCAATGAGTCGCAGCACCGCAGGATGCAAGGGATCGTACAACGCAGCAACTTCATTGTCCGCACGATCAATCGCTAGGGTGTATTGAATTAAATCATTCGTACCGATCGATAAAAAATCAAGCGCATCGGCAAAGGGTTCGATCGCAATTGCCGTAGCAGGCACCTCTACCATCGCGCCCACTAAAATATTGATATCGTAAGCTTGGCCACGCTCATCGAGTTCACGCTTTGCCGACGCAATCGCCGCACGGGTCGCAAGCACCTCGTGCATATGCGCCACCATTGGGATTAAGATCCGAACAGTGCCATGGGCCGAGGCTCGCAAAATTGCGCGCAATTGCGTTGCAAACAGATCTGGATGCGCCAAGCAATAACGAATGGCGCGCAACCCTAAAGCAGGATTGGTCGCGACCGTCGCCTCACCATCTAGCGACTTATCTGCACCAATATCCAAGGTGCGAATCGTCACGGGTCTTTGTTGCATCGTCGTGACAACACTGAGGTAGGCTTGATACTGTTCTTCTTCGGTCGGCAGCTCGCTGCGCCCGATAAATAAAAACTCACTTCGAAACAAACCGATACCAGTCGCACCGTTGGCGAGTGCCAACTCGGCTTCATCCGGCAACTCGATATTGGCCTCTAGCGAAATATGAATGCCATCAAGCGTTTCAGCGGGTACATCCTTTAACAAGGAAAGTTCGGCGCGTTCGTCTTGGTGAATCTGTTGAAGACGTCGATACTGTTCTAGTGCCTGACGCGATGGATTGACGAGCACCGTTCCGTGCGCCCCATCAACGACGACCATATCACCGTCAGAGACCAGAGAGCGGATGTGCCCCAGCGCGACGACCGCCGGCACGCCCAAGCTACGCGCCACGATTGCAGTATGTGAGGTTGCTCCGCCTAAATCCGTTGCAAACCCTGCAAACCGCGCACCACGCAAGCGAATCATATCTGCGGGTGAAATGTCATGTGCGACGACAATGAGGTGGTCTTCTGTATCTTGAGTATGGTCGAGCTGAAGGCCCTGCTTCGAACCAGAGAGCACTTGCAGTACGCGCTCTATCACCTGGCGAACATCCGAGCCGCGCTCACGCAAGTATTCATCTTCGATCGCCGCAAATTGCTCGCCTAATATTTGCCCTTGCGTTGTCAGAGCCCATTCGGCGTTGTAGTGTTTGTCTTCAATGAGCGCGAGCGCTTGGTCTGCTAACAACGGATCGCTGAGCAACATGCCATGTACGCTGAGCAATGCCGCTAACTCACGCGGGGCATCGCTTGGAAGATTCTCAGCCATTTCATTGATT
>CAIYCP010000360.1 GCA_903924715.1 uncultured beta proteobacterium | reverse complement strand
GTGCTTGCTGTGGCAATCGTACGAACCGCTTGTTCTGCACCACCCACATCACCACGGCCACCCGGCGCTTCTTGCTGAATTTGCCGTAAACGGCGCGAAACTTCTGCTGCAGTCACGTTCAGAGCAGCCATCCGAGCGGGATCGAGCTCGACGCGGATTTCGCGCATGAGTCCGCCCATACGCTTGACTCGCCCAACACCATTCACCGTCAATAATTGCTTGGCCACAGTATTGTCAACAAACCACGACAGGGCCTCTTCATCGTTTTGCTTTGAAGTCACTGCATAGGTCAGTAACGGTTTACCGGCGGTCGTTGTGCGCAACACGGTTGGGTCACGTACATCAGCGGGCAGCTCAGCACGCACACGCGTCACAGCATCGCGCACATCGTTGACAGCCTCCATCGGATCTTTTTCAAGCACGAATTCAACCGTGATGACGACCATCCCTTCTAATATCTTGGTGTAAAGATTCTTAATCCCTTGTAGCGTCGCAATTGAATTTTCAAGCTTACGTGCCACCTCAGTCTCAAGGGTGGCAGGGGCGGCACCCGGCAGCTGAGCTTCGACCGTCACCATCGGCAGTTCAATATCCGGAAAATCCTGAACGCCGATGGCTTTAAAGGACAACACACCCGCGATCGATAACAAGATAAACAGCAGAATTGCCGGTATGGGATTACGAATCGAAAAGGCCGAGAAATTCATGCGTATGCCTATTTGGCCTGAGTCGTTGCAGAAACAGCGACCAAATCATCATTGGTTAAAAATCCTGCGCCTGACTCAACAATTTTGTCTTGCGCTGTGATTCCTGTCAGCACCTCAACCCGAACACCAACACGTCTGCCGATACTCACTTTTGTTTGCACCACGCGCTGATTCTCAGCAACTTTAAAAACATAGCTAAACCCGTCACGCATCACCACTGATTCTTGCGGTAGGGTGAGACCTTGCGTCGAACCGAGTTGAAATTGTCCGCTGGCAAACATCCCCGCCCGTACAGGAGGTTCATCATTTGGATTTTGGGGCAAGTCAACAAAAACAACAGCGGTGCGCGCCTGGGGATCAACGGTTGGCCCAATGACCCGCACCGTGCCCACCAAAGGCACCGCGCCTTTAGGCAAACTCGCTGGAAACACACTAACCGCCATCCCGACCTTAATCCGACTCAGCTCTTCAGACGTGACATCCGCCCGCCACTCAAGACGATTTTGACGGACCATCCGAAAGAGTTCAGTGCCCGCTGGCACCACCGACCCGACGTTAGCCTGTCGCATCGAAATCACACCGTCGTCGGGCGCGCGCACCTCAGAATACTTTACGCGTAACTCTTGCACCTTGAGGTGCGCGGTTGAGGCTTCGAGCCGCGCTTGCGCAGTTTGCTCTGCAGTCAAATATTGATTGATTTGTTGAGCCGAGAGTGCGCCTGAATCTTTTAGACTGCGCGCGCGCGCAGCATTCGCCTTGGCGTCAGCTAAGGCCGCAGCGGCTTCAGATTGTTGCGCTTTTTGCACAGCTAAGTCAGCCAGGACCGTGTCTGTTGCGAAGGCGGCCAATAACTGACCCTGTTTGACGACCTCACCAACGTTGACCAACACCTCCGCCATGCGCAAACCGCCTACCTGCGCGCCGATCAACGCCTCTTGCCATGCCGCAACACTGCCGTTTGCGGTTATGACTGAGGCGATTTGCGTAGCCTCGGGCTGAGTCACGGTCACAGTCAAACCCGCACGGGCTGTAGTCTGATTTACCCGGGCCGCATGTGTCGACAAACTTAAGCTTGCCATACCGAGAAATAAAATAAACACATGCAGCTTAAGCTTAGAGCGCAGAGATAATGTCATCGTGTTGAAGTACCTATAGTCATATCTTTTAAGGCGGCTTTTGCGAGCCCATTCAAAGCAGTGTTATCAGCAACGTCCCAGCCACCACCAACTGCGCGGTACAACGCAATCATTGCGTTGACGCGGTCACGACGCACTGAAGTCAAAATATTGTCAGCATTGACCGACAAGCGCCTGACCTCTTCAAGATCAAGCACACTCGCTAACCCGAATTTAAATTTATTCTCAGCAGCGACTAGAGATTCGCGATAACCTTTTGAGGCAATTTCAGCTTCGGTATCCCGCAAAACCAAGCTGTTTAATCGAATTAAGGCCTCTTCAACCTCGCGTACCGCCCGACGAGCCTGACTTCTATAATTGACCTCGGCAGCCTCGTAGGCAATTTTTGCGGCGTCTAAGTTGGCGGCACGACGACCCGTATCAAAAAACGGCATCGTGAGGGTCGGACCAATCGACCAAGAGGTTGCGCTAATCGATAAGCCAGTTGTACTGAAATCTAACGGCCCCACACTACCCAAAAGAGAAAGGCGCGGAAAACGCTCTGCCTCACGCACACCAATGTCGGCACTTGCCGCCGCCAACTCGCGCTCAGCTGCAGCCAAGTCGGGACGCTGCAACAACACCTGTGCGGGCACTTGCTGAACCAGAGGCACTCGCGCACTCGGCAGCTGAGCGGCCAAAGGGGCTAGCCGCTGTCGCAAGTCGAGCTCAACCAATCCGGTTAATGCAACCATTGCTTTAATCAATACATCACAATCGGCCTGCTGCCCCACCCAACGGCCCTGCCCCTCGGCCGCGCTCGCACGCGCCAAGGCCGCATTAGCGGGTGACTGAAACCCCGAGGCTGCCAACTGCTCAGTGAGCTTCGCAGTGCGAGCCCGCGAGGTGCTGTCTGAAAACGCCAAGGCGACCAGCTGCTCACAGGCGCGATAATTGGTGTAAATATTTGCGGTATCGGCGGCAACCGAAATGCGTGCGTCATGCCAATTGGCCAGTTGAGCCTCGAGTCTGGCGCGAGCGGCCTCGCTGCCGCGAGCCAGACCACCAAACAAATCAAGTTCCCAGCTTGCTTGTAATTGCGCTTGATTAATCGTCGCCAAAACTACGGGCCCGCCGATCTGGTACGTGCCACGCGTCAAGCCCGCAGACCCATTCACAACCGGCGAAGCCGCTGCAGTCGATGTGACAAGTAAGGCACGAGTCTGTGCGATTCGCACAGCAGCCTGAGCCATGGTCTGACTTTGCTCTTGCGCCGCGACAATCAAATCGACAAGTGTTGGGTCACCAAACTGACTCCACCAATCTTGCAACACAGCAGGACTGCCATCATGCGCTACGGGCGGTTGCCACACCTTAGGCTGATTGGGCACCGCCGTCGCGCGCTGAGCGTCGTAATCCGGGCCTAACGTGATACACCCCACCAGCGAGCAGAGCATTGCCGTCAAGGTGGCCGTGCGAACAAAAAATGCAGCCTGCAAAACCATATTTCAAGCGCTTGAAACGGCAAAAATGCCAACCGTGTCAGTTTAATACGCAATGCGTGTTAACTCTGGTATTACCCTATATTCCCAGTTAGACGCGGGATCCCTCGTCGAGACGGCTAACCTACAAAAGTTAAGTATTGCTTTATTTTATTAAGATGCTGCAGAGCTGGGTCTGATCGTTTAGGATAGTGAACAATACCCAGTAGCATTCACCGACAAAAGCCAGAGGCTGAGATTGACTAAAGGCAAGTTCGCGCAACCCTTGAGCATCACGTTCACCAGCCCCGTCGAGCGGTCGGCTCGTCTGTTTAGTGTGGCGGCGTGCGCCCTCTTGTTCGCAACACTCAGCCTATGCAATACAACAGCAACGGCTCAAACCTCGACAGTCTGGCCAAGCAAGCCGATCAAAGTCATTGTCCCCTATCCGCCCGGCGCAGCCACAGACACCATCACGCGCATCATGATGGAAAGACTGGCATCCCGCCTACAACAAACTGTGATCGTCGAGAACAAGTCGGGCGCCAATAGCAGTGTGGGCACGGCGTACGTCGCGCGGGCTGAGCCGGATGGTTACACGCTTTTAAGTGTGCTTGCGGCCTACGCCGTGAATCCACACTTGCATAAGATGCCCTACCAGCCCGACGATCTCATTCCGATCGCAAAGATGGCGGATCTTCCAAATTTTCTGTTTGTCACCAACCAGATTCCTGCGAACAATCTCGATGAGCTACTCGAGTATGGTCGCAAACACCCAGGAAAATTGAACTACGCGTCGAGTGGGACGGGCTCGAGCGCACATATGTTAGGTGCGAGCTTAAGTCAGCGCAGCGGCATTGCCATGCAGCACGTTCCGTACAAAGGCAGTGCGTTGGTGCTAACCGATATCCTGAGTGGCGAGGTCTCGTTTGTGTTTAGTTCAATGGTCGTCTTCATGCCTCACGTCAAAGAGGGACGACTCAAAGCAATCGCAATCAGCTCTCCGCAACGGTGGCCAACTGAACCGAACACCCCCACCATGGAAGAAGCTGGTTTTCCAGGTTTTAATATGGTGTCATGGGCTGGCCTGCTGGCACCTAAAGGTACGCCTCGCGAAATCGTTGATCGTGTCTCACGCGAAATTGCCCTGATCGTTCAAGAACCAGACGTCAAAGAACGTATGGCAAAGGGAGGCCTGATCGCAGAAAGCAGCTCACCCGAAGAATTCGCCGCACTGATTGCGCGCGATAGCGCAATGTATGGCGAAATCATTCGTGCCGGAAAAATTTCAGCGCAATAACGAATCAAATTGATCAAGTACCCAGGTCTTAAAGTTCTAACCTTCTAACGTTCTAACGCTCTAAACCTAAAATAAAACCAACCATCAACTGGAGACACGCAATGGGACACCCCGTTAAGCAGACCACAAAACACCTTGTGCTTGGTGCAATGCTGGCTATCTTAGGCTTTATCACCACCGCCGCCGATGCTGCGTTTCCGGACAAGCCTGTCACCATCGTGGTGCCGTTTGGTGTGGGTGGTAGTTCAGATGCCCAAGCCCGTGTGGTGGCACAAGCGCTTAGCAAAAGATGGGGGCAACCGGTTGTGGTCGACAACCGTGCAGGCGGACAAACCGTGATTGGCACAAACATTGTTGCCAAGGCTAAGCCAGACGGTTACACCATCTTGTATATCGCCTTTGCCTGGATTACCAATCAGTTCTTAATCAAAGAGCTGCCTTATAAAACTTCAGACTTTGCTCCGATTAGCTCGCTTGGGCGCTACCCTTTAGCGTTGATGGTTCGCAGCGATGTTCCCGTGACCACCGTCACTGAATATATTGCTTACGCAAAAGCACAAAATCGTCCAATGAACTTTGGCATCTCAACGATCGGTGCCAGCATGCATCTTGCCGCACTTGAATTCGCGAATCAAACTGGCATTGAGATGGTGTTCCCACCCTATAAGTCGGGCAGTATCGGGGCATTAAATGATTTAATCGGCAAACAAATTGATGGCATCTTTGAAGGCGCTGTCTTTAAACCTCACGCAGATGGTGGCCGAGTCAAAGCGCTTTTCATGGGCCAAAAAGAAAGAATGCCTGGTTGGGATCTCCCAAGCGCGACCGACGTTGGGCTTCCGAATTTTGACATGACCGCCTGGTATGGGCTCATGGTGCCAAGCGCCACGCCCAGCGCCATTCAAGAACAGCTCTCGGCCGACGTCAGGGCGGTGCTAGCCGAACCGGATGTTCGCGACCGCTTTGCGGGTCTTGGCGTCATTGCAGGCGGTATGACGCCTAAAGAATTTGGTGTCTTTTTAGAGGCTCAACGCGTCAAACTTGGCGGCTTCATTGAACGTAACCGTGCTCAACTTAGCGAATAAAAGCAGAGATGGGGTGCGCCGTCAGCCTCAAGGGGGGACACGGCCATAAGATCTGGGAGCTGGACTTGAACTTATAAATAAAATTACCTAATATGATCTCGTAGCTCTGAACACCCGTGCGACTCGATATTTGAATCACAGTGCTTAAACTTTAATCTAGGTGACACATGAATAAAAAAATACTACTTGCATTAACTGCGATGTCCTTATGTTTTGGCGTAGGCGTGAGCTATGGCCAAGCCTCACATGCTCAAAAAGCACTTGATCATTTGAACATCGCGCTCAAAGAAGCAATTCAGTGCGGCGGCGGCGGCGCAGATGGCTCGGGATGCAAAGGGCCCAGACTAGACGCCATCAATTCAATCAAAAGTGCGATCTCAAGTATGCAAAAATCGATGTAATAATCGATAGCACATAAAAAAGCCCCGACTAATGTCGGGGCTCTAAATCCACTACTAACGAACAAACCTATCAGGCAGTCGCTTCGACAGTGGTCGCTGAAGACGTTTCAGCACTGGCAGATTTTTTGCCAATTTTGACGTGTTGCCACAGATTTTTACCCGAGATCGATTTTGAAAATGAGTCTGCAACAACGACCAGCACGGCCCAAGGAGCGACAAAAGTTGCGGCAGCAAGACCCAAAGCAGCGTGAGCCGCGCCTTCAGTAAGATTGCCGTCCATCAACAGACTTGCGCCAGGCAACATGGTTTCGCCGATCATTTTGACACCGTTTGTGACCATACCAACAGGGGTGATTGCTTCTGACATAATTTTCTCCAAAGAGTCATTCGTCTAGTGTATCGATTTAAGAGGGCCCTCTTAAGTTTTCTTTACAATGACGGTAGACAAATTATGCCTGATTAGTGTTAACAAATCCTACACAGTTTGGCTAGAAAGCAACGTTTTTAGTGCTTTTTAACAAAAATTGAGTAACCAGTGTGCTTCTTGGCATGCCACCGTGAGCGTATGACTCTTTTTTTCTCCCACAATAGATACGAATTAGCGAATTGGTAAGCGTTCAATAAATTGGTTCATGGGCCCAACCCAAACTATGCCGCCATAATTCAATAAATAATGACCGTCAAAATTAGGGAGTGGGCCCGTAAAAATAAATTCACTGGGTGCTGTCAGATTTTTTGCAAAAGCAGCGTGCCATTTTTTGGGAGCATCGGGCCCCCAAAACCCATCGTTTTCAGCGTAAAGCCAGATGCTCGGCACTCGCACGGCCTGCCCTGCTTGCGAAAATATTTGCGTGAGTTGCTTGTCCGCGCAACTGTGACTGATACCCGCTTCAGGAAAAGCCGCGGCGCCTCCTGCAAAATTGATAAAGCCAACCACTCCCTCTGGTTGCTCTGCAGCCAGCGTCGTCACCAAAAAACCACCCACCCCATGACCTTCTAAAACGATCGCATTCGGCTTTGCCCAAGTTTGCTGTTTAACCCACTCAAGCGTCGCGCGTAGCGAAGCCGTGCCACGTTGCATAAACGGCACTAAATCACCCGGACTGTGGCATCGCTTTAAGTCGTTATTAATCGCGGCACCGCTACCTTCACGGTCTAAACCACCGGTGGCGCCATAGCCAGGCCGAATTGAAGCCACCACAGCAAACCCTTGTTTCAACCAATATTTCACATGCACAAAAGGGACTGGATTTGAAAGCACACTTCGGTCATACCTGGTACTTGGACGTCCATGCGCAAAAATCAAAACTGGAAACGGACCCTTGCCAAGGGGCAAAAAAACTTCGGTCTTCATTCTTGCCGGCGGGAAGGTGTCGATCGCCTCCATTCGGATGAATGCAATCTCGGGATCTGATTCGCCTGACGCCCAACACGTGCTTGCACTGATCAAAAGTGAGCACAAGAAAAACGATATACGTGGCAGAGCGCGAGCAAACATTTGACAACGCAGCATATAAAAAAAGTTAAAAAAACCAGTTTAAGCCCTCAGAGACCACTACCCACTGGCTGAGCATTATTCAAGAACTTGCCGCATCCAACTGCGTCACTGCCGCCCGATCAAGAACTAGCGTAGCCGCTTTGACGAGTTCGTTCAGTTGCTCAAGAGTCGTCGCACTGGCGATCGGAGCCGCAAGGCCCGGGCGTCCCTTAAACCAAGCAATGGCAACTTGTGCGGCAGTGGCGCCATAACGGTGCGCAACCACATCA
Organism: uncultured beta proteobacterium; assembly: GCA_903924715.1. GTDB lineage: Bacteria > Pseudomonadota > Gammaproteobacteria > Burkholderiales > Burkholderiaceae_B > Zwartia. The sequence goes on along the minus strand of CAIYCP010000360.1, from coordinate 3,468 downwards.
AGTGCTGCCAACACCTTGAGCCCCTTGGCATCTAAATGTTTTCCGGCGCCACGCGCCCCGCGTGGACTTTTTCCTAAATCCGCCTCAGTTCGATATTTTCCGGTGAGAAAACCTGAAGCCAAAGCGTAATAAGGAATCACGCCCACACCTTCCTTTGCGCACAAGGGCAGCAAATCTGCCTCAATTGTGCGTTCAAGCAAGTTGTAATGGGGTTGCATCGTTTCATAACGCGGCAATCCAGTCGTTGCACTGACCTCGAGTGCCTGCTTGAACCGCGTGACCGAAAAGTTTGAAGCTCCGATTGCGCGAATCTTGCCAGCCTTGATCATCTTTTCATACACGGCAAGCGTCTCTTCGTGCGGCGTCGTCTCATCATCGCGATGCGATTGATAGAGATCGATCACATCCGTCTGCAAGCGCTTAAGCGAATCCTCTATGGCACGTGTGATGTATTCCGCCGAAAGACCCTTGCCCTTACCGGGCATTTCCATGCCACCTTTAGAAAAAATCAATACATCGTCGCGTCGTCCTCGCGCCTTCAACCATTCTCCGATGATGGTTTCAGATTCACCGCCGTGATTGCCCGGCACCCAATAAGAATAGACATCTGCCGTATCAAACGCATTGAATCCCGCATCGACTGAAGCATCCAATAAACGAAAAGACTGAGCCTTATCCACCGTCCAACCAAAAACGTTACAACCAAAAATCACGGGAGGTACTGTAATACCCGATCGGCCCAATTGAATTTTTTGCATGTCAATCTCGCTTGTTAGAATTTTTTTAAGGTCGCATTAAATAAAGGCTTACGCATCTTTTTTCTTTAACAACAAGCATACCTCAAAATTTTTTAAACGAGTTGTGCTACCTTAGTAAAGCAGGCTCTGCAACCAGTAGCGTTATCTTAGGTGCTCGATGAAAAACTATCTTGACCAAGTTCTCACTTGTCGCTCTAAAGACGCAATCGATGCATACGATCAAGCGGTTGACTGTCAACTACACGCTTGGCCAGGTGCACTCGCCGCCATCGATCTGGCGCTGCAGCACGCGCCAGACTTCGCGTTAGCGCACAGCGCTCGAGCTTTAATCTTACAAGCGTATGGTCGCGGCACTGAGGCGCGTGAGGCTTCAAAGCAAGCTCAATCTTTTAAGCAAACGACGACCGAGCGAGAACGCTCTCACGTCGACATCATCCAGCGCATTGTTGAGGGCCAATCAACCGCGGCCTTACACTCAGTGCGTAGCCATGCCGAAAAATGGCCGCTTGATGCCCTTGTGATGTCAACAGCGCTTGGTGCTTTTGGCCTCATCGCCTTTAGTGGCCAGGCCGATCACGATCAGCAGCGTTATGATTTTGTACAAAAACTGATCCCGTCTTACCCCAGCGAACACCCATGGTTATTGACACATCGAGGTTGGGTACTCATTGAAACTAAACAACCTCAGGCGGGATTGCCTTTCGTCGCACAGAGCCTTGCCTTGCGCCCAGCGAATGGCAATGCCGCGCACGTCATGATGCACGCACAGTTTGAGCTGAACAAGCCGGCTGCTGGTTTAGATTTTGCAAATAAGTGGCTCACACTATATCCAGAGAATGCAATGCTTTTTGGACACGTACATTGGCATGCTGCACTCTGTGAAATTGAACTTGGTCGAACTGAGCAAGCCCTGCAGCGTTTACTGAACACCATTGAGCCTCATCTGGCACATGCCCCGCCTTTAGTAGGCATGACAGACACCACCTCTTTGCTCTGGCGTTTAAATATGCAAGGCCTACAAGATTTGTCCTGGGCTGCGACTGAACGCTTTGCAAAAGAAAATTATTCGAAGGGTGGTAACGTCTTTGCCGAACTACATCTTGCCATGTTAGCCTTTGCCACCGAGCAAAATGAAGATCTACAGGCCTGTCGGGTGCGTCTTGAAAAACACGCAGATTCGGGTCACGGCGGTGCGCCAAGTGCATTGCACTGGGTAGAGGGCCTCGCGGCTTTACGCAAACACGATCGCGTCACAGCGCGTCACGCGTTTACCCAGTGTGCAGAAAAATCTGTTGGTTTAGGCGGCAGCCATGCACAACGTACTCTCATTCAACGCACGCTGACCGCTTTGCGCTAGGTTACGAATCCTTGTCAGACGATCGTTGTGCCAATAATAAAAACCCAGATATCGCAGCAAGAGCACCAACAACGGCATACGCGAAGCCATAGCCATCAAAAAAGGTAACAACGACTGAAAATGCAGACGGCATCAACATGACTCCGGTAAACATCAACCCCGACCCTAGACCTGTTGCCTCAGTTCTTTGTGCGCCACCGAGCCGAGCCCACTCAGCATAAGCAAGGCCCGTAAACCCGCTAGCCGTTGCGCCAGCCACTGCACAAATGAATAGCACCACCCACTGCGGCCAATGTTCAGTGAACTGCCCTGAAAGCACAGCCGCCACGCACATGACGAGGCCCTGTAATGCCAAAAGCATTTGCGCTGTCACAAACCGATCTGCCAGCCAGCCCCAAATAGGCCGGCTAATCACGGCAGCAAGTTGATACACGGCAAGCGCTTGCCCACCCTGAACAAGGTCAAAGCCAACTTTACTCGTGAGCTGCACCGTCAAGAAGCTAATGAAACAAAGCTGAATCCCGCCATAGATAAAGCTCACGAACGCCAACCGACGGATGGCGGAGCTTAAACGCAAAATTTGCAGCGGAGCAAAAAGTCCTTTTGAAAGTATCGCGCACGAAGGGTCACGGTCACGATCCCAATTCAATCGTGGAATCTGCATCAATGCCAAAGCAAGCAGAACAGGAACCGTTTGCCACAAGAGGGCCGCTCGCCAGCCAAGATGCAGTGTCAGCGGAGCCATCACAAGTCCAGCTAATACACCGCCAAGCGGCACACCAATCTGGCGTACCGACAACACAAAGTTCATGACGCGCGGCGGGGTACGCGGAACAAGCAAATGTGTACTTGCGGGTGCAGTCGCACCATAAGCTAAGCCCAAGAGCCCTGCTCCAATCACAACTGAAAGCACACTACCTAACGAGCAGGCCAGCAACATTGCAAGCGTTGCAATCAGAACGAGTTGACTGACCCTGACTGCACCATAGCGATGAATAAACCGGGGAGACAGTACCGCCGAAATGATGCCAACGCCATAAACGATCGAAATAAAAAAACCAACAAGCGTACTAGGCACTTGCAAATCTTTTGCAATCACAGGAGCCACGGCTGGAAATGAATAGGCCGCCATCGTCGCCAAACTTTGTATCGCGAGTGTTGCGATCAAGGGCCAGAATGGGAAACTTAGCTTAGCGCGAACATCTTCGTTAATGGGGCTAATCTCTACGCCCATGCTTTTCTCTTTGCTGCGAATCTCAAAGCATAAACAGGATAGCGCCAAGCAACGCTTCGTCGCCGTGACACCATCCAACCGTCAAAACCTTAGGCGCTGATGACAGCTCTATTTATGAT
>CAIYCP010000359.1 GCA_903924715.1 uncultured beta proteobacterium | reverse complement strand
CGTTAATCGCTGTTTTTGTGAATTTGATGCGTTGCATACTGAACCCGATTAATAATTGGGCTAGCTCTGGGCTAGCACGGGCTATCAAAATGCATTAAGATTGGTGATAGCCCATCAAGATTAGTATTGCAAAATAGTATTGATTTGTAAAGGTTTATATAGATACATCTATCCGCATCCATAACTGGACATTCGGAATCATAATCCGCAGGTCCCCTGTTCGAATCAGGGATGCGCCACCAGTAAAATCAGGCTCTACCCCATTAACGGGGGATGAGCAGTATTCATCGAAATAGCAGTACCCATCAAACTCGGCAGAATACGCCGTTCCAACCGCAGTGGGCCAAGACTCTCAGTCGGTAATTGATCAGACACTCTTTAGCCACTCTTGACCAAAAGCACTGCCGTTAGAGTCCTTATAGCCTTGCGCTAATCGCCGCGCCGGTCGAGTCACAGACGCCAAGCGCATAGCTCGACATTGCTGGTTTGTTTAGGGTCATGCGATGAGGGGGCCCGCGCGTTGGCCCAACAGGCGCCGGTTTTGCGCAAGCCTTCATAACAATCTTGTGCTTTTCGCTGACTTCCACCATTCCAGCAAAAACGTGCAACGCCTCTCTCTCTGAATAGATAGCCAAAGACCCCGTCACGTGTCACGCGTTGTTCATAGCCATAGCAGTCTGTCGACGCGGCATTACGACCATTTGGGCACACAATCACGAGTTTTAAGTCGTCAAAGTTATCACTATCGGCAGTGCTGCTGAAGTGACATTGGCTATTCATGTATGTTGTACCGTCGATCTTCAGTGAACATTTGGCGTTCAATGCACGAGAATCGGCGTGGGCATTCATGGCCGCAAGAGCGAGAAGAAAAGCGACAGACATCATCGCAGCAAGGCGTTGCATAGGTGTGTCCCTAAAGAGTAAATGAACCCAGACTTTTTTTGGGGAGATTCAAGTATTAATGTACCAAAAGCTTTTGACGGTGTGTCGCATATACTAAGGATTTCGCAGACCGATAAAGACTAATGCTAGCCAGAGCGAGACATACACGATCACTGCAAAATTCAACGCGCGCTTAGCCTCGACGCTCGGTCGTCCAACTAGCAGCAACCCAAGTAACGGCAACAGTTGTTGCGCGTGCATACCTAAAAAGTGAGCCGGGCGCAGGTCTCGCGCTGCATGCCAGCCGGTGATCGGTAAGCCTGCACCGTCTGGTGGTTGAAGCGAGCCCAGCAGTGCACCGACTCCTGCGCCTAGAATCAACGTTAGCCAAAGACCTCGCACTACAGCCATGCGCCAGGCTGGGTCTATATCCGTTCGACCATAGCGACTAATTTGAAACGCTAAAACGCCTTGCGTCACGCACAGCAGTGTTGCCCCGATCCCCATCAGCGTGTACATGTTGATGTGCAGTTGGTCGCTAACGTTGTAATGCGAGGCTTGACCTAGAGCAGCCTTCAGCACAATGTAGATGACTTCAAACAGGCTTGCACCGACGATGCTTGCCACAACGAAGCGAATGGCTGGCGTGCGACGCTTTGCCTCAGGCAATAGCCCGATAAACCAAGCCGTACTGAAGCAAAAGAGGGTAATCGAGGCCAGAAACTTCAGAGGTTTGATCCAAACGTTGACGCCCCGAAGTTCACGTGTATCGAACAGCATGGCAACGGCTGCTGGAATCATTGCTGCCAAAAGTTTGAGGGCGAGTAATGTCAGTACGCGTTGGCGCGCCAACGCTTCGCGAAGAATGAATCGTGGTCCGGTCCCTAGGATGCTTGTGGTCGAGCTGTTGCCAGTGAAAGCCTGTTCTGGGCTGATCATCGTGTCATTCTCCGCATTGGTTGATTTATATATTAAATAGATGACGTCTAATTAAATAGGAATATAATTAAAATAATAGACAGTGTCAAATTAAATTTTCAACGATGTAAAAACTCGAAATAGCTCAGTAAACTGACTGATATGACAATCAAGCCCCGCGGAAGACCGAAGGCCGATCCAACGAGAGATCTGCGCCAAGAATTGCTGTTGACGAGCCGAGAATTGTTGGCAGAGGGCGGCCCTGGCGCGCTAAGCATGCGTGAGGTCGCTCGACGTGCGGGCTGCACGCATCAGGCGCCGTATCATTATTTCAAAGACAGAGAGGTGATTCTTGCTGCGCTTGTCGTCGAAGGCTTTACCGATCTTGCAGAGCGCCTTCAGGTTGCGAATCGACTTGCCGGCACTCAAGGCATTAAAGCGACACTGGTCGCTTCTGCTCACGCCTATGTTGACTTTGCCATTTCTCAGCCGGGCGTCTTTCAGATTATGTTCAGACCCGACATGTGTGATGCGACAAGATTTCCGGACGTGCAGCAGGCTGGCGCGAGCGCCCATGCAGAATTAGAAAAGCTGACGCAAATCGTTTATGGTGAGCGTGCCTCGCCCACACTGGCAAGCATATTGTGGGCTCAGGTACATGGGCTAGGGTGCCTGATGATTGATGGCTCAATGGCGGCTCAGTTTCCTACAGAGCAACTGCGAACAAGACATTTGCAAGAAGTGGTTGAACAGTTTGCAAGCATGTTGGTTTTCATGACACCCGCGAAGTGATCTAACGCGCGGCGCGCTCAACAGGCCTGAACTTTAACCGTTTGTAGCAGGATAGGTTTCACTAAGATGTGATAGCTGTCGCGATCGAACTCTTGTGTGTCAAGTGCGTTGAACTGACTAGCTCGACCGATCTTTGAACACCACGTTTCGAGGTGACACCAGTTATTGACTCGGTGCTTTTGCACCCAACCATTATGTTCTTCGATTAGCTCGACGGCGCCATTAAACGGCCAGACTTCTACCTGCAAGTCTTTTAACGCCGATAAAAGTCTTTCATCATGAAGCTGTCGGTCTTCTTTTCCAATGCAGGCACCAAGGCAAGTCTTGATTTGCAAACCAAAGCACCCACGCGTTGACGTTTTTTCTAGTCCAAGAATAGATTTGCACAGGCCATTTAGTTGCGCAAGCTCGTTGAGTTTTTTTTTGGCCGAATGTGTAGACGAAAACAAGCCGAACAGTTTAGGGGTTAATCCAAGATTAACCTTCTTGCTATCAACGATTTCTAGTACAGTGCTTTTGTTTGCGTCACACAGACGAATCGAACATAGCCTTCGTGTGCGCCTGAGGCGTTGATTAAATAATGGGCTTTGCGCTTTAATCATTCGCGATTCAAGTAACAAAGCACCGAGCTCACCAGCAGTCTCAATGAACTCGATATCACGAGTCTGTGCAACCATGTTGGCTTCGTCGGCTGCGCGTAAGTGGCTCATCACTCGGCTGCGTATGTTGACACTCTTGCCTATGTATAAAGGCAATGTGCCTTGCCCTTTAAAAATATAGACCCCAGGGCCCTGTGGCAAAGCCGCTAAGCGGTGAGGGTCTATGCCGTGATTCATTCAGGCTTAATATTGCTGTCCTTCACAATTTTTGTGAATTGAACAATCTCTGTTTTAACTAAGGCATCAAGTTCTGCAGGCGTGCCGGTTCGGACGATGCCCGCTTGCGACTTGATGCGCTCTTGCACGTCAGGGGCTTTCGCGGCCTCCATCGTAGCCTGATAGAGGATGTTGACAATCGCATCAGGCGTTTGGCGCGGCACAAACATTGCGATCCAGGTATCCATGTCGTAACCCGGGAATCCACTTTCAGCAATTGTGGGTACGTCTGGTAATAAAGGGCTTCGCTCTTTAGAAGTCACAGCAATTGGGTATAGTTTTCCGGCCTTGACGTTAGGCAAGAGGCCACTCAGGGTTGATAAAATATAAGGCACGTGATTGCCAACTACGTCAGCAATTGCAGGGCCTGCGCCACGATAGGGTACGTGCGTCAGTTGGGCTTGTGCTAAAAATTCTTGTAAGGTTTTAGCTGGGGCGGTTGGGTTTGACGCAAATAGCTGGGTTAACGACCCAATCAAGGCGACTCCTCGCAAGTCTCTTTCTGTATTGAAAGGTAAGTTTGCGTAAAGTGCTTGGTTAATAGAATGGTTGTTTAAAGTAAAGCTGATCGTGTAGCCATCGGGCGCTGACTTTGCAACGTAATCAGTGGATAAGGTTCCGCCAGCACCTGGTTTGTTTTCAACTACGACGGTTTGTTTAAGAATTTCTGAAAGCTTGGCATTCAACGCTCTAGCGATTGCATCAGTGCCACCGCCTGGCGCAAACCCGACGATTAATTTGATTGGTCCCTTACTTGGAAAATCTTGAGCGAATACTAAACTTGGGCTCAAACCAACAAATGTTGCTACGGCGGTTATCGCTATTATTTTTTTTAACATGACGCTTGTCTCCCGATGATTGTTTGAGATGCCTGATGAACGGCAGTTGATAGACTTGTAAGCACTACAGTCCTTTAAAACTAGGTAAACGTTTTTCTGCAAAGGCTTTTTCAGCCTCTTTGTGATCGGCTGTAAACCAAAGCTCAGCAAACGCACGACGCGACTGTGCTCTGACATCACCCAAGTTTTGCGTCACGGCATTAAGCTCTGCTTTGATCGCTGCAATCGAAAGTGGTGCAGTGCCACTGAATGACTCGGCTAATTCAAGCGCCAAACGTACGCTTTGGCCTGTTGGTGCAACCGCAGTCGCTAAACCAATGGTCAGCGCTTGTTCTGCATTGAGCCGTCTGCCATCGAACAATAATTTTGCAGCGGCTGCACGACCAATTAAAGGAACCAGTCGCGAAATCCCATTCCAGCCCGGCAGTATGCCCAGGCGGGATTGCGGAAAGCCAATCTGCGCCCCGTGTTCAATAATCCGAAAATCACAAGCAAGCGTAAGCTCAGCGCCGCCTCCGATGGCAT
>CAIYCP010000358.1 GCA_903924715.1 uncultured beta proteobacterium | reverse complement strand
TTGCCATCTAAACTTTTGCTGCTTTCCCTGCCACAAGCTGCGGCAAGCGCTTCCGTTTCGATCCAGTGCACCCCTGTTGGGTGCGTGCATAGCCTGATGGCGAATGCGCGACAGATTGGCAAGGTGTCCGGGTGGCTAGGCTCCGTGAGTCTAAAAGCGTCGGATCATGTTGCTGAACATGTAGCGGTTCAGCATTTCTCTAGATGAGGATGCAATCAGATGGGCGATGCCGGTAATGAAAGGAATGATCTCATGGAACTCAATGGCGCAGACATCGTCGTGCGTTGCTTGGCTGACGAAGGCGTAGAACACGTTTTCGGTTACCCCGGTGGCGCGGTCTTGTACATCTACGACGCAATTTACAAGCAAGATAAATTTCAACATATTCTGGTGCGACACGAGCAAGCTGCCGTGCACGCCGCAGACGCGTATTCGCGCTCATCGAACAAAGTCGGTGTCTGCCTAGTGACCAGTGGTCCGGGTGTGACCAATGCCGTAACCGGTATTGCCACGGCCTATATGGATTCGATCCCCATGGTGATCATCAGCGGTCAGGTGCCCACGCACGCGATCGGTGAAGACGCATTTCAAGAGTGCGACACGGTAGGCATCACCCGCCCGTGCGTTAAACATAATTTTCTAGTGCGCGACATTAAAGACCTGGCCGACATTATGCGTAAGGCGTTTTACATCGCCCGTACCGGTCGCCCAGGCCCTGTGCTCGTTGATATCCCTAAAGATATTACCGCCGCACATTGCAAATACACGCCCGCCAAAGGCGAGCCCGTGTTGCGTTCTTACGCACCGGTCGTCAAGGGTCATCAAGGGCAAATTAAAAAAGCTGTGCAGATGTTGCTGCAAGCCGAGCGCCCGATGATTTATAGCGGTGGTGGCGCAATTCTTTCTGACGCGTCGGCCGAGTTGCACGAGTTCGTCAAAATGGTCGGTGCGCCGTGCACCAACACCTTGATGGGTTTAGGCGCTTTTCCGTTTTCAGATTCGCAGTTTGTCGGTATGCCTGGCATGCACGGCACCTACGAAGCCAATATGGCCATGCAACATTGTGATGTGTTGATTTCGGTCGGTGCGCGTTTTGATGATCGCGTGATTGGTAACCCAAAGCATTTTTCGCAAAACGCGCGCAAGATTATTCACATTGATATTGACCCTTCATCAATTTCAAAACGCGTCAAAGTCGATGTGCCGATTGTGGGCAATGTTAAAGACGTGCTCATCGATTTGATTGCGCAATACAAAATCACTGCAACCGAAATCCGTCAAAACCCTGAGTCCTTGGCCAAATGGTGGCAACAGGTTCAAGTGTGGCGTGGCAAAGAGTGCATGAAATTTGCCGATTCAACTGAGGTCATTAAACCGCAGTCGGTGGTGCAAAAGCTGTGGGAAGTGACCGAGGGCGATGCTTACGTGACCTCAGATGTGGGTCAGCATCAAATGTGGGCAGCTCAGTATTATGGTTTTAATAAGCCGCGCCGCTGGATTAACTCTGGTGGTTTGGGCACCATGGGCGTGGGCTTGCCCTACGCGATGGGCGTTCAGATGGCCAATCCTGGCGCCAAGGTGGCGTGTATCACGGGCGAAGGCTCAATCCAGATGAACATTCAAGAGTTATCGACGTGTCGCCAATATCATCTGACACCAAAGATTTTGTGTCTGAATAATCGGTATTTGGGAATGGTGCGTCAATGGCAGCAGATTGATTATTCATCGCGCTACGCCGAGTCTTACATGGATGCGCTGCCTGATTTTGTCAAGCTCGCCGAGGCCTATGGCCATGTAGGAATGCGTATTGAAAAACCGTCTGACGTTGACGGCGCCTTGCGCGAAGCCTTCAAACTCAAAGATCGTTTGGTATTCATGGACTTCATCACGGATCGCACCGAAAACGTCTGGCCTATGGTCAAGGCGGGTAAAGGCTTGACCGAGATGCTGCTCGGCTCTGAAGACTTATAAGGAGACCACCATGAAACACGTTATTTCTGTTCTGATGGAAAACGCGCCGGGTGCCTTATCACGCGTGGTCGGGCTCTTTTCTGCCCGAGGCTACAACATTGAAACGCTCACCGTGGCACCGACCGAAGACTCGACGTTGTCGCGTCTGACCTTAGTGACGATGGGCTCCGATGATGTGATCGAACAAATTACAAAGCATCTCAATCGCTTGGTCGACGTGATCAAGGTGGTTGATTTGACTGAGGGCCCGCATATCGAACGCGAGTTGATGTTAATCAAAGTGCGCGCAGTCGGTAAAGAACGCGAAGAGATGAAGCGCATGGCCGATATTTTTCGCGGTCGTATTATTGATGTGACGGATAAGGCCTACACCATTGAACTCACGGGCAACCAAGAGAAGGTGCAGGCCTTTATTGATGCATTGGATCGCAGTGCGATTCTTGAAACCGTCCGCACTGGCGTTTCAGGAATTGGTCGTGGAGAGCGTATTCTCAAGCTGTGAGTAGTGCTTGGTTTGCGACAAGCTAAACCGATTTGTTTTAACGATTATTTGAATTCAACTTAAAAAATCTGGAGCCCAGAATGAAGGTTTATTACGATAAAGATTGTGACTTGTCCCTGATTAAAGGCAAAACAGTAGCCATTCTTGGTTACGGCTCGCAGGGTCATGCCCACGCCTTGAACCTGCATGAATCGGGTGTCAAAGTGGTGGTGGGCCTGCGTAAAGACGGCGCCTCGTGGGCCAAAGCCGCGAACGCTGGCCTTAAAGTTGCTGAAGTTGCGGATGCTGTGAAATCTGCTGACTTGGTCATGATGTTGTTGCCTGACGAAAATATTGGTCAGGTGTATCGCGAAAGCGTGCACGGCAATATTAAATCAGGTGCTGCGCTTGCCTTTGCCCATGGTTTTAATGTGCACTACGGTCAGGTGATGCCGCGTAGCGACATCGACGTGGTTATGATTGCTCCGAAAGCGCCAGGGCACACTGTGCGTGGTACGTATTCTCAGGGCGGCGGTGTCCCTTCGCTGGTCGCCGTACATCAAGATAAATCAGGTTCGGCCCGTGATGTGGCCTTGTCATATGCCTGCGCGATCGGTAGCGGCCGCGCTGGTGTGATTGAAACAAACTTCCGCGAAGAAACCGAAACTGATTTGTTTGGCGAGCAGGCCGTTTTGTGCGGTGGCACCGTTGAACTGATTAAAGCAGGTTTTGATACCTTGGTTGAAGCGGGCTACGCTCCTGAAATGGCGTATTTTGAGTGCTTGCACGAGCTTAAATTGATTGTTGATTTGATTTATGAGGGCGGGATCGCCAACATGAACTACTCAATTTCAAACAACGCTGAGTTTGGCGAGTATGAAACAGGTCCTAAGATCGTCACTGAAGCGACGCGCGAAGCGATGCGTTTGGCGCTCAAAGATATCCAGACGGGTGAATACGCAAAGCGCTTTATTCTTGAAAATCAGGCCGGTGCACCTGCACTACTTTCGCGTCGTCGTATTAACGCCGAATCACAGATTGAAGTGGTTGGCGCTCAACTGCGCGCGATGATGCCCTGGATCGCAGCAAACAAGCTGGTCGACAAGACAAAGAACTAACTTTGTTTATTGTTTAAGGCGCCCGGGTCTGGATCTCAGGTCAGTGCCTCCTAAACAAAAGCGTCGATCTTTGAAACACGCCCCTCGGGGCGTGTTTTTTTGGGTTAACCTTTCGATATGACAAACACACCACACTATCCGCACCCCATCATTGCCCGAGAGGGTTGGCCATTTTTAGCGGGTGCAATCTTCATTGCGTTGCTCGCAAGTTTTTGGTCGCTGGGCGGATCGATCTTTTTTTGGGTGATCGCGCTCTTTGTATTGCAGTTCTTTCGCGACCCCGCGCGTTCAGGCTCAACTGAGCCGTTGGCTGTGCTTTCGCCGGCAGATGGTCGTATCGTTGTGGTTGAGCAGACGCTTGACCCTTATGGTGAACGCCAAGCGTTAAAAATTAGCGTGTTCATGAACGTGTTCAACGT
>CAIYCP010000357.1 GCA_903924715.1 uncultured beta proteobacterium | reverse complement strand
TTTGTTGAATTTATTTTTTTGCCTTTGGTGATACCAATTTCTTTGGCGCACGACCAATCTTTTCCAGGGTCGCTGATGCCTCTTTGAAGGCATGATTACCGGCGGGCACGCCACAGTAGGCCGCGGCATGCAAAATAGCTTCTTTAATGTCATCCTGCGTCAAGCCATTATTAAAAGCAGCCTCGACATGCAGATTGAACTCATCCCATTGCCCCAGTGAGATCATCAAGGCAAGCGTCATAAAAGAGCGTGTACGAGGATCAATCCCAGGGCGCGTCCATACGTCACACCACACTGAGCGCGTAATCTGTGCTTGCCATTCTTGAGTGAAATTGGTGCTCGCATCGGTCGCCTTCTTCACCCAGGCTTCGCCTAACACCCTACGCCTAACTTTCATACCGGCATCGTAGCGTTGCTGTTCAGATTTGTTAGCGGCTTTCATAAAAATGACTCCAGATTAGAGGCTGATACACGAAGGACTCAGCACAAAGTTAGTTCAAAAATGCCTCTGCTTTCGCAATGCCTGCAATCTTACTCGATCAAGTTGACGGTAACGGCTCGGACAAAAATTCATTCGACTCAACGCGTTTGCCCCTACTAAAGAACTAGGCACGCCTAGCCGAATGAAGCATGGTCATCTAGCTAACAATCTGCAAGAATCAATTGACCCAACCAAGCCCTCCTCGGCCCCACGGCCTCTCTCTCAACGATCGACTGGATTCTTTCATGTCTAACCTAGTCACCCCAAAGTCTGAGCGCGCATTCAACACAAAAGCAGAGACTCAACTCAACAGCTTGCCTCTCCTCAGACTAGGATTTCGCCCGTTTTACCTTGCGGCAGCACTGTTTGCCTGTGTGGCGATTCCGTTCTGGATCGCACTGTTTTTAGGGAAAATAAATATCTCGACCTCGGTGCCTCCCTTGTTTTGGCATGCACATGAAATGCTGTTCGGCTTTGCTATTGCGGTCATCGTCGGCTTTCTGATGACCGCGATTAAAGCCTGGACGAGCCTCACTACACCACGCGGGCCCACACTGGGCGCTTTAGTGCTCTTGTGGATCGCTGCGCGTATCGCAGCAGTCACGGGCCCCTATGGTTTGTATGCAATGCTCGACCTGGCGTTTTTGCCGATTATTGCAGCACTGCTCGCTGCGATTTTGCTACGCGCAAACAATCGACGCAACCTCGGCTTAATTGCTCTATTGCTTTTGCTTTCGATCGCTAATTTTACGTTTCATCTCGCTGTGAATTCAATCATCGTCGTATCACCCATGAAAGCCTTACATGCGGCACTCGCTTTAATCGTTCTGATTCAGTGCGTCATGGCTGGACGTGTCGTGCCTGCCTTCACCGGCGCAATGACACCTGGATTAAAAATTGTTGCCCAACCTTTCTTAGAAAAGTTCACGCTCGGGATGACGGCTTTAGCATTGAGTCTATGGATCTTCACCACGCTCAACATGATCACGGCGCTCGCCTTGCTGATCGCTGCGAGTTTGCACTTTTATCGTCAAATGCGCTGGCATCCCTGGAGCGCGCGCACTCGACCCATTCTCTGGATTTTGCACATTGCCTATCTCTGGATGACCGCAGGTTTGATCTTGCTCGGACTCGCAGCAAGCGGTTTGATTTCGCAGACGGTCGGTGTACACGCGCTGGCGATTGGCCTGACAGGCGGACTGACGTTAGGAATGATGACAAGAACAGCGCGCGGTCACACGGGTCGAAACATACAGGCATCAGGTGCGGAAGTCACCGCCTACAGCTTACTGATTGCAGCGTGTGCGTTGCGCGTCTTGGTACCCCTCGCTGCCCCTGAGTGGTATGTATTGACACTGATTGTTGCCGCTTCGGCCTGGTCCGGCGCGTTTGGACTCTATCTATACGTCTACGCGCCCTGGCTGCTAAGCGCCAGACTTGACGGCAAGGACGGCTAAAACACCCAAAGCCCCCACGCACCTGAATTGCCCTAATCAAGCGATCGCACTAAAATGCGACACCTCGAAGCAGTTCGACCCACACAGATTGAACCAAACCGCACTAGCAGCCTAAAGCAGCATGCGTATCGCATGACTCAACTTAGTTAGGTCATCCGTCTGTTGATAAGAATCGATCATGACCTACAGTGTTAAAGAGATTTTTTATACCTTGCAAGGCGAAGGTCTTAGAGCCGGCCGACCTGCCGTCTTTTGCAGATTTGCGGGCTGCAACCTGTGGTCGGGGCGAGAAGAAGATCGATCCAGTGCCATTTGTCAGTTTTGCGATACCGATTTTGTGGGTACCGACGGGACCTTCGGAAAAAAATTCTTAACAGCCCAAGAACTTGCTGAACAGATTGCGTCGCTCTGGCCCACTCAAAAGCAGCATCGCTATGTGGTACTCACGGGTGGAGAGCCCTTACTGCAAGTCGATCAGCCTCTTATCGACGCTTTGCACAGAGAAAACTTTGAGATTGCGATCGAAACAAATGGCACCATTGCCGTCCCAATTGGCATTGATTGGATATGCGTCAGTCCAAAAGCTGGGGCCGACTGGATCCAAAAAACAGGCCATGAACTCAAACTCGTTTATCCGCAACCCTTACTGATGCCTCATACACTAGACACAACTGGTTTTGAAAATTGCCTTCTGCAACCGATGGATGGTTTGTTTCAAAAGCAAAATACCGCGAAAGCGATCGATTACTGTCAAAAAAATCCAGAGTGGCGACTATCGGTACAAACACATAAATTTTTGGAAATCCGTTGAAGCAGATCATCGCACAGCATCAATTTGAACTATCACAGAGATTCTATTTTGAGGCTGCACATACACTCAGTCGTGACATTGATGCAGAAGGCAGTCGCCGGATACATGGCCACACCTACGAAGCAGAGATCACGCTGAGCGGGCACGCTGACCCACTCTCGGGTATGTTGCTTGACTTAGCCTATCTTCGTAAAGAAATTGAACGTGTGCGCGCGTTGTTAGATCATCATTTCTTAGACGATATCGCGAATCTTGGGCCTGTCACACTTGAAAATCTTTGTCTATTTATCAAAGATCAACTTATCAACACGGCCCCACAACTCAGCGCTATCACTGTCGAACGCCGTGCAAGTGGTGACAAGTGCGTTCTCAGACTAAAGAGCTGAACTCGTACGCGCGTATTTATGTTTTCTTTGACACGTTGAATTCTTGATTGTGCTGCCCAAGTCTTGGCGCAACAAAACGATGCTCAGGTCGCTCGCCATCAAACGAAATGGGCAAAGCCGTCAACACAAAATCTTCATTGGGTACGCGGCTTTGCATCTTAAGCGCTTGCACTTGCGGATCGGCGAGCGCTTCGGCTACTGAATTGACGGGCGCACAAGGCACCCCCGCTGCATTAAAACGCGTGATCCACGCTGCTCTAGGCTGAGTCTGTAATAGCGGCACTAACAATTCTAGTAAAACTATTTTATTGGCGAGACGATTACGATTGCTCGAAAACCTTGGATCGTCGATCCACTCTGGATGCCCCAGCTCTATCGCAAACTTTGTAAACAAGCGATCGTTTCCGCAGCAAATCAAAATTGGCGCATCTTGTGTTTCAAAGGATTCATAAGGCACAAAACCAGGATGTCCAGACCGATGGCGCTCGGGCAAACGACCCAGATTGGCATGAGCATCCGCCTTTTGCCCCACCCATCCCAGTGCAGTTTCAAGCAAAGAGGTGCTCACGACACCTCCCTGTCCCGTATGGCCTCGTCTTTGCAACAGCGCCAACGCTCCAATCACCGCCCACATACCCGTCCCTTGATCACAAACTGAGGCACCCGAGCGCATCGGAGGGTCTTGTGGCCCGCCATTAATACTCGATAGCCCACTAAACGCTTGTATCAGCGGTTCGTAGCCGGGTTGCATTTGCATCGGTCCGGTATGACCAAAGGCCGAGATCTCGCAATAGATCAGTTGAGGGTGACGTTGACAGAGCGCTGCGCCATCGATGCCTAGAGCCTGAGTCACACCTGGACGCATGTTGTGAACAAAGATATCGGCCTGTGCGGCCAAGCGTTCAAAGGCCGCCATGCCATCCGGACTTTTTAAATCAATTGCGACGGATTTTTTACCTCGATTAAAGACATGGAAGTTCAGCGCATCTCCATATCGAAAGGCAGCACCCATCGTACGCGCATCATCGCCGCCCTCAATTCGCTCAAGCTTAATCACCTCTGCACCTAAATCCGCAAAGATCGCACCCGCAAAGGGGCCCGCCAACACCTGGCCTAACTCTAAGACCGAGATGCCTTGAAGAATATTTTGCATACTTGTATCAGCCATCAGAAAATATTGCGTGAAGCAACGGCATCCTATTCTGGCTCAATTCCTGCAGCCCGAATAATTTGACCCCACTGGCGCACTTCTCGCGCTTGATACTCTGCCAGTTCTTTAGGCGAACTCGAAATAGCCTCACCACCTAAAGACTCTTGCCGTAAGACCATACGCCTTGACAGCGCCGCCTTCGAAATCATAGCGAACAACGTATCGACAACCTCGGGTGGGGTACCCGCCGGTGCATAAACGGCATTCCAGTACGTCACCTCAAATCCAGGCAAACCAGCTTCGGCAACCGTCGGCACCTCGGGCGCGGCATTCGAACGGGTCGCAGCGCTCACTGCGACAGGATGCAAGCGCCCTGCACGAATCAGCGGCAATGCGGTTGAACTATCCAAAAACATGTAATCAATCTGCCCTCCCATCAAATCATTCACAGCTTGAGGGTTGCTTTTGTAAGGCACCGAAGTCACATTAATTTTTGCCAACTGTTTAAGCAGCTCAGAGCCCACTAAACTTGACGAGCTACCGCTCCCAAAATTTAACGTCCCCGGGCGTTCATTGGCCGTTCGGATCAGATCTTCAACTGTTCTGATCTTCGAAGGTGCATTGACCACCAAAAACATGCTGCCCCGGCCAATCAGACCGATCGGTTGAAAATCCTTCACGGGGTCGTAAGGTAATTTTTTGTACAAATGCTGATTCGCGACCTGAGTCGTATTCGTTGTTAACAAAATGGTGTAACCATTCGGTTTTGCCTGGGCCGCATACTGGGCCGCTAAGATTCCATTCGCGCCGCCGCGGTTATCAATAATGAAAGAGGCGCCCGAAGCTTCGGTCATTGCCTGCGCCATCGCCCGCGCGGTCTGGTCTGTTCCGCTGCCTGCCGCAAACGGCACCACAATCGTAATCGGACCCGTCGGAAACTCAGCCGCCAACACGCACAGCCCCCAGAGACTCATGAGGACTGCCCCCAAGAAGGCACGCGCAATAAAAAAGTGAATCTTCAAACGATGATTTCCTTCTGATCATCACCCTCATCGCAGACTGAGGTGAGTTTTTGAATCTCAACCATAGTAACGGAAGTACTTCGTGAGAACCAACCTTCGCACTGCAACATGAACCACTTTAATGTGGGCAGCACTTGTGTTAAACCATTACTTGCATCTTGCGATGCCGTTGAAAAAATAAGTCTAAATCAAACACTGCAGGAGACCATATGCAAAACGTCGGCACATTTAATCGTAGCGAGGGTGATCTAGGCAATATTGTTGCGTTAGAGCATGTCAATCTTGAGATACCCGATCAGTCGCTCGCCACCATTTTTTACTCGATGGGCATGGGCTTTACCCGCGATCCCTATTTGATGACCGGAATCACAAATATGTGGATTAATTTAGGTCGTAACCAGTTTCATCTTCCCACGGGAAAAGCCATGGTGTTGCGTGGCAACATTTTTATTGTCATCCCGAGTCGTGCCGCCTTACTTGCCCGCCTCGCTGCGGTCAAAGAACTGTTAAAGGCCACTCAATTCAGTGTGACCGAACATCCAGATCACGTGCTAGTCACCTGCCCCTGGGGCAACCGCCTGAAGTGCTACGAACCCGAGCCGCAGTTTGGTCAGATCAGCCTAGGAATGCCTTGCATAGAAATGCTGGTTGACCATGGCAGTGCCGAACCGATCGCACGTTTCTATCGCGAAATCATGCATGCCAAGGCCAGTACCGGCAAAGACGACGCAGGGACCTTTGCCCGCATTTCGGTTGGCCCTAGCCAGGCGCTGATCTACCGCGAAGCAGACAGCACGGACAAACGACCGTACGACAATCACCATCTACAAATTTATCTCGCTGATTTTTCTGGCCCTTACAACAGACTGATGGCTCGTAAGCTGATTTCGCAAGAAGATAGCGTGCATCAATATCGCTTCAGGGATGTCATTGACCTGGACAGCGGAAAAATATTGCATCACATCGAACATGAAATTCGAAGCCTCATGCATCCCTTATATGCACGCCCACTCATCAATCGAAACGCAGAACAAAACAACAGAAATTTTGTACCTGGACAAGAGGCCTACGTTTGGACCACCCCTTAAGTCAAGCGTAACGACCAAAGAGTATCCAAATCAAAAATAAAAATAACGCAGAGACAACGATGAAAAAAATATTGACCACCCATATCCTTTTCAGCAGAGTCGCTAAGGGGCTATCCGCCGTACTGCTGCTCGTCGGCACAAGTTCCCTCAGCAGCGCCGCCGACTGGCCTGACCGTCCTGTCAAAATAATCAGTCCCTATTTAGCAGGCGGCGGGCTTGATATTTGGGTACGGCCGGTTGCAAATTTACTGACCCAACAACTCGGTCAAAGTTTTGTGGTTGAAAACAAAGCTGGTGCAAATGGCGCAATCGGCACCACGTTCGGCGCGCGCTCTGCCCCGGACGGCTATACCATCATGGCTGCCACGACAGGCTCGATGGCCATGAATGCCGCAATCAAGGCCAATCTACCCTACGACCCGATCAAAGACTTTGTGCCGGTGACGATTGTTGCTGAGTCAGCCTTTCTCATGACCGCAGCACCCAGCTCGTCGATCAAAAGTTTAAAAGAGGTCATTGACCGGTCAATTAAAGATCCCGGTAGCGTGACCTATGCCTCGTTTGGCATTGGTAGCTCGGCCCATTTGGCCGCTGAACTTTTTAGTGCTGAAGCAGGCATTAAGATGACACATGTTCCATACCAAGGAAGTGCTCAGGCCATCCAAGATGTCATGGCAGGAAACGTCATGGTCATGTTTGACTCCCTCTCTTTAGACTTGCCTCATATTCGCGCTGGCCGTCTCGTCCCGATTGCGCTGGCCGACACCAAACGCTCTGCCGCGGCTCCCGATGTTCCGACTTTCGCCGAACTTGGCTTACCTAAAGTATTGGCGGGCTCTTGGTATGCCTTGCTGGCACCCGCTGGAACGCCAACAGCAATTGTTCAAAGACTACGTGATGAGGTCGTGAAAGCCTTAGCATCAAAAACCTTGCAAGATCAAGCCAACACAACCGGAACACGGACAGTTGGAAATACGCCCGCCGAATTCGCCCAGCAGTTAAAAGAAGACCTTGAAAAATGGCGCACGGTCGTTAAAAAGATTGGCCTTGAAAACTTGGGCGGCTAATCATGGCACCATATAGCAAGCGTGCACTCATCATTGGCGGCTCGCTGGCGGGCTTGTTTGCCGCAAACTTGTTGCGCAAGCAGGGGTGGCAGATCGCGATCTATGAGCGCACCCAAGGGGATTTGGCGAGTCGGGGTGCCGGCATTGGTACGTATCGTCAACTCTTTGACATCATGGCAAGTCTAGGCATCAAAGACCTAGAAGCCAAATGTATCCCCCTCAAAAGGCGCTTATGTTTTGGGGCCTCGGGCGAGGTCGTACATGAGGTGAACCAGTTACATACAATGAGTGCTTGGGCCACGATCTACAACGCCTTGAAAGAGCTCGTCCCACCCCACGAGTATCACGCTGGTAAACAACTGGTGGATATTGAGCAAGCCGCTGATCGTGTCACCGCGATTTTTAGTGATGGCAGTCGCGAGGCTGCTGATTTACTCGTCGGCGCCGATGGGCTGCGCTCAACGGTTCGCCAACACTATGCCCCCGAAATCGAGCCTAGCTACGCCGGCTATGTCGCTTGGCGTGGAATGGTAGATGAAAATGATTTTTCGCCCGAGGATCATGCACAGATTTTTGAAAACTATGCCTTTGGGTTTCCTGAAGGTGAACAGTTTTTAGCGTATCCAGTGTTAGGGCGTACCAACGAGAATATTCGAGGTAAACGTTCGTACAACTTTGTGTGGTACCGCCCCGCCTCGGCAAGCGAGTTACAAGACCTCTGCACAGACGAAAAAGGCATTTGTCACGGCAGTGCGATCGCGCCACCGTTGATTCGAAAAGAACTGACCAAGGGCATCAAAGCCGCTGCCCAGAAATTGCTGGCGCCTCAGCTCGCGCGTATTGTCAATCAAGTTCCTCAGCCTTTTTTTCAGGCAATCAATGACCTCGAATCAAACCGCTTAGTATTTGGCAGAGTTGCCCTAATCGGCGATGCGGCTTTTATTGCCAGGCCTCACGTTGGAGGAGGCATCACAAAAGCCGCGATCGATGCGCAAACCTTGGCACAAGCCTTGGCGGCCCAACCTGGCGATATTGATCAAGCCTTGCATGCTTTTGAAAAACAATCCCTGCATTTCGGCAAAGGCGTGGTTGACCGCGCACGCGGCCTGGGCGCCTATCTTGAAGGTCAACACAAACCGGCTCATGCACGAACCCCGATCCAACAATCACGTGACATTAAGAAAGTGATGCAAGAACAAGGGGCCGCGCTTACGAATGAACTATTAAACTCAACCGAGTCTGCACATTAGGTCGGTGACATCACGTGAATCATGCACTCAAGCTTCTTAAGGTTAATGATGATCTAAAAATAAAAAAGTTTCACTAAAAATTCTATACCTTACAAATCGAGCACCAAGCGCGATGACTTTGAACGAGAACAACAAATCATCATCGTGTTCTGCGCATCTCGCTCAGCCTGTGTCAATACTGAATCACGATGTTCAGGAATGCCTTCTAAAACGGACACTTGACAGGTTGAACAGCTACCCGCCATACAAAGATATGGCGCCTGAACACCTGCCAACAGCAGTGCATCTAAAATAGATTCGTCTGAATCAACTTGTATGGTGAGCCCAGTGCGTGCCAGATGCACCTCAAAACGATCGTGCGACATCCATCATTCCAGTGATTAATCTTGAATTAATTTTCTGCAGCACTTACCGTTCGAAACTCAAACTTATCCCATGGGTAAGCATCAGGAAAATCAACATCTTCCCACTTTAGATCGATTGGGTGTGCGGTCTCGGCGAACGTCATTGCCAGATAAAAAAGAGTTTTCTCTTCTGGCGGTAAATCCTGTATTTTGTATTGATTCAAGTACAGAAGAACCTCTTCCATTCTGGGCAATAGCGCATCGTAAAAGATGCGCAAGTGCTCAAGCGTCACGTGATGCAATTTGTTAAAACGCGCCTCCTCTGACTTAAGCGCCCATTCGTCGACAAAGCGCTCTAAATCAGAGAATTTTGAGGGTAAGGTGGCCATCGTTATTGACTCCCCGCATCACGTAATAAGTCGTCAGCTGCTCGGTAGTGGTTTTGAATCAATTGCTCTTGTTCTGACAAAAACAAATAAGGAATTCCACCGCTTGCAACACCCTGATAATTGGTCTCCATCGTCGCCAAATCCTCACGCAGAACCTCGCGACCACGGGTGATCGAATGCGCTTGCGCAATGCGATCTGAAGGCCGATCTGACTTAAACCCAAAACGCATCACTCGAACATCCGTCTTGTTATGATCGATCGGCCAAAAAAACATGATTGAATGCGTATTCGCTTGAGGACCAATCACGAAATTCGGCACGACATGCATAATGTCAAACGCCCATTGCGCAAAGCGCGAAGGGTTCACGCCAGGGGGCAAATCCTCCATATTGAAATGCGTAAAAGCTGGGAACATCGGCTTTGAATGCTTATACAAAAGTCCTTCTGCAGGTGTAGCCTTATGATTCGGATTTCCATGCGCTGAATAGCGCGCAAAGTGCTCGCCAACTTCAAGGTACGCCCGATGGCGTTTCGGATTGGTTTTTCCGCCTTGATAATCTGGCACCGTATTTTTGTGGATGTACAGATTGTGATAGCCCTCACAGAAGGCGTTCACCGCAAGATTCCAGTTGGTATTCAATACCACTCGATGATCCGCGATTTTGATGCGATTAGCAGAAAACCCAGCGTATTGATCATAAATTGGGCCCAACCATTCTTTAAGCGTTTGACGTGGATTTTTATCAAAGTTCACAAAGACGATGTTTTCCCAAACTTCAGAATGAACCTCAACCAAGCCCATCTTGTCTTTATCAAGTCCCAAAAACTGAGTGGAGTCTGTCACACCCGTCAAGGTGCCACTATTAGAGTACGTCCAGGCGTGAAAGCGACAGGTAAACGATTTTTTACAACCATGCTCATCATGCACTAACTTATCGCCCCGATGGCGACAAACATTATGAAAAACTCTAATCTTGCCATCATCAGAACGAACCACTACTAGCGAAGCCTTTAACGGAGGAACATCTACAACCTTATAGGCACCAATCTCGATTAGATCTTCAGCACTACCAACAATTAGCCACGCTTTCTTAAAAATGCGTGCAACTTCTTGTTGATAAAAATTCGGCTCAACCCGCTCTTGAATTGGAATGACATTCTTTAAACGACTGGTGTCGCCCTTGAATACAGTAATCGAATCGTTATTCATCTTTAAAGGCTACCCAATCAATTTTCAACAAGCGAAGAAAGAACCATATCGCCAATTACCTGAAAACGAATCAGGTTGCGAATGCGTTCCATGACGCCAGAGGTCAAGGCAACAAACGTCACCTCGCGCTCTGGATCTACCCAAAATCCCATCGAACCTAAACCCCACCCACCAAATGTTCCAGGTGAAGCCAACGACGCGATATGACTAGGAAACAAGCCCTCGCCTCGCAAAAATAACCCCAGACCTAAAAATGCCGGAAACGGCGCCATACTGTGCAACGCCCTTGAAGAGTTCATCATTCCGTTAGGCTTTAAACCGGTTTGATTCGTTGTCATCAATTTAACGGTGGCGGGCGAAAGTACGCGATTGCCATTTAACGCACCACCTAAGCGCAAGGCCTCACCCAACTTCAAGATGTCATCTGCAGTTGCAAAGGTTGCGCCACCCGATGCAAGCTCCGTCTCAGCGCTCACTACTTGATCCCGAGCAGCTAAAAACTTACGATTTAGTTCAGGCGCATCGTCATCACGAACGATGACTGGTACCCGACGTTTTCTTAATCGATCAGGCAAACCAAAAGAGGCATCCTTCATCCCTAAGGGGTCTAAAACATCATCTGCCATGATTGTTCTGAAATGACGTTTTTTGGCATCCAAGCGCCGAACGATTTCTGCAAGAATCGTGAACCCCGTCATCGCGCTATAGCTCACCAGTTCGCCAGGCGTCGACTCTAGAGGCAGCTCACAAATCGCCGCGACGCTTTTTGCCAACACGCCGATCTCATCGGCAGGCAAGGCAACCGGGGCCATACCAAGCCCGGCCGTATGCGTCAGAACTTGACCCACGGTGACTTTATCTTTACCGCGCTTCGCAAACTCAGGGATAATTTGCGCGACGGGGGTCAAGAGACTTAAGTCACCCCGCTCAACGCACTGGAGCAAAGCAATCGCCGTCATGACCTTTGAAATCGACATGACACTAAAAACCGCATCGGGCTGCATCACACGTTTGGTGTCACGCTCGGCATAGCCAAGGGTCAAGTCGAGTACTTTTTCGCCGCGGCGAGCGACTAAAATCCGAGCACCATCATACTTAGATTGTTCGATATCTTGTTTGACACGCTGCTCAACTCTGCTCAATTTCTTTAGATCAAAACCCATGGCACCACTGCTGCGTGCGCTCGTTTTTTTAGTTACCAAAATAGCCTCCGATTGATATATCTATTTTTCAATAATTTGAGCATCGCGAATCACTGATCCCCATCGCTGATACTCATCTTTCATATAGGTATTTAATTGTGCAAGCGATTGCATGTCGTTCGTACGGACATTGACGCCAACGCCCAACAGGGCCTGCTTCACTTTTGGATCGGCCAAAATGGCATTCATTTCTTGATTGAGTTTTGCGACAGCTTCAGGCGGTGTTTTAGCAGGGACGAGAATGCCTTGCCAAAAGGCCAAGCTCACGGGGATTCCCATCTCTGTGAAGGTTGGGATTTCAGGGGCTTCTGCCACCCTCTCTAGCGTATCAACACCCAAGATTTTTACTTTTCCAGCCTTGGCCGTTGCGTAAGCCAAACCCAAGGGCACCATCATGACATCGACCTGCTGGCCCACGATGGCAGCAAACGCGGGACCTGACCCCTGATACGGAATATGCCGAATTTTAATTTTCGCCTCTTTATTAAAGGCCTCGGTCCGAATATGCGCACCGCTCGCGATACCCCAAGACGCATAAGTGAAGCGGTCGGGTTCAGCTCGTGCAAGCTTTAAGAACTCAGCCATATTGTTAGCGGGCACCGAATTGTTTGCCACGAGCACATTGGGCATACTGCCCACCACCGCCACTGGGATAAAGTCTTTCAGGGCATCAAACGATACGTTTTTAAAAACGTGGGGATTAATCGAATGCGAATCAGCGACCGTGTATTGGATTGTGTACCCATCCGGTATCGCTCTAGCGGCATATTCCGTTCCGATCACGCCACTCGCGCCAGATTTATTCTCGACGACGATGGGCTGTTTAAGCCGTTCACCCAAGAATTTAGCGATGAGTCGTGCCACGTTATCCGTACCGCCACCCGCCGGCCAAGCCACAATCATTTTGATTGCACGATCGGGATATTGAGTCTGGCCCGTGGCCGTGCCAGTTTGCGCCAAACCGAATCCCAGGACCAAAGCCAAAATACTGCGTTTTTTCATCCACATGTCAATGTCTCCGGTGACGTCATTATTTTGAGCTCATCGGCTGTTCATTTAGGTTGCATAGCCCAACGCGTCAAAGCTGCACAAGTTTAGGAGCAAAGCCTCAGATAATATATACTTAATTCGATATATCTTATATACCCATTTATGAATAACGTTGATATCAAACTCCTGAACTTGTTTGTGGTGTTGCTCAACGAACGCAGCGTATCGAATACGGCCGAGCGTTTAGGCTTGACTCAGCCCGCCGTCAGCCTCGCCTTGTCTCGCCTGCGTGAACTGTTTCACGACCCACTGCTCTTAAGGTCTGGACGTCGAATGACGCCCACCAATCGCGCCCTTCAGATCGAGAGCTCGGTGCGAAACATGCTCAGCGATTACAGCGCCCTGACCAGTCCGCCTACCGTCTTTGATGCTACAAAATCAACGCGAATCTTTGTCATTACCGCACCTGAGCATGTCGAGCTCAGGCTCATCCCAAACCTGCTGGCTAAACTCAGAAGTCTGGCTCCACATGTCCAGCTTGAGGTGAAAGCCCCGAACCCAGAGCGCTCTTTCGAACTACTTGAAAGCGGCGAAGTAGATTTGCGACTTGCCTGGCTGATTCATCCGAACGTAGCGCTACGCTCTTTATTGTGCTTTCAAGACAAAATGGTTTGCATCGCAAAGACCAATCATCCTCGGATCAAAAGTCATTTATCACTGAATGATTTTTTATCCATCCCTCATGCCCGCACGTTAGGCGCACGGGGCAATACCACCAACAGAGTGATTGACGAAACCCTGCACGGCCTGGGCAAGCAGATATCCATGTCGTTTCAAATGCAAAATTTCGGCACCGTCGCAAATGTCGTCGGTTCAACCGACATGATCGCAATGATCCCATATAGCCTCGCAGTCAAATTCGCCGAGCAATTGCCCTTACAAATCATTGATCCACCGATCCGTCTGCCGCGCATCAAATATGCGGCGTATTGGCATGAGCGCAGTCAAAACGATACAGGCCATCAATGGCTGCGCCAACTGATCGTCAAGGTTGCGAAAGAGTCGAGCGTATTAAGCCATACTTAACCTCGAGCGATACCTAGAACCTACGAACATCTCGTATTACCTAATACCAGCCGCCAATAATGTCTAGTAGCATTCGCTAGAAGTGATTACGATTACTAGCAACAATCACCATACCCATTCACTCAGAGGGAAACATGAACTTCAAACAAATAATTCGCTTGACCTCAATTGCTGCGGCAACACTACTCCTCACGACAGGGACTGTCGGCGCGCAAACCATCGTCAAAATTGGTTACGCGATCGCTTCGACTTCACACACAGGTGTCGGAGCCACGACGTTTTGTGACGAAATCGAGAAAGGCACCGAAGGTCGGTATAAGTGTCAGCAATTTCCAAATGGATCGTTAGGCGGAGAGCGTGAAATGGTCGAGGCTGTGCAGCTTGGCACGCTTGATTTTGTTGATACATCAACGGGTCCAGTTGGTAATTTTGTTCCCGAGATCAAAATCGTAGACATCCCATTTTTATTTCGGGATTACGACCACGCACGAAGATACCTTGATAGTGCGAACGGTGACGCTCTGCTCGCGAAATTTCCAGCAAAAGGCCTGGTCGCCTTGGTTTGGACCGAAAACGGTTTTCGTCACATGACTAACAACAAGCGCCCGATCATCAAACCTGAAGATGCATCTGGTTTAAAAATGCGCACCATGGAAAACAAAGTGCACATGGATGGCTACCGTACCTTCGGTATTCGCCCAACGCCTATGGCTTTTCCTGAAGTATTTGGCGCGCTGCAGCAAGGGGTGGTTGATGGTCAAGAGAATCCGATTCCCGTCATCCTGGCAGCTAAGTTATCTCAGGTTCAAAAATATCTGTCTCTTACCGCCCACGTGTACTCGCCTTCGCTGATTTTGAGCTCGCCGCGTTTCATGAACAAACTAAGCGAGGCCGACAAAAAAGTTTTTTATGCGGCTGCAAAAGTGGCAAACATCGCGCAACGTAAGAAGGTGAACGATGACGAGGCAGCTGGCATCGCTCAACTCGAAGCAGATGGCATGACAGTCACAAAACAGGTAGACATGGCAGCATTCGTTAAAGCTCTTGAACCCGCCTATGCGGCTTACGCCAAAGAGTTTGGTGCAGAAAATATCCGCAAGATCCAAGACTTTAAATAAAATTGTGGTTAACAAAATGGTGGCGATTAACAATCTGCCACCATTTTTTCTTTTGCTGCATCCAATATGAAAACCTTCGAAACCTATTTTGTTGCGATGAATAAGTGGCTATTGATCATCATTTTGGCCGTAATGTCAGTCATTATCTTTGCCAATGTTGTGCTTCGCTACACTACAAGTATTTCGATTGAATGGGCTGAAGAAGTTGCGCGCCATTTAATGATCTGGCTGACCTTCATCGGTTGCGGTCCCGTGTTGCGCTATGGTGGTCACATCGCTGTCGAAAATCTGCAAGATGCCTTGCCACGCACGGCGGCGATCGCGGTACGTCTTTTTATTGTCTTACTCATCTCTGCTCTGTTTGTGTTCTTCACTTGGTACGGTCTTGAATACATGGATCGCACTCAATACCAACAGACACCCGCCACACAGATTTCGATAGCCATTATTTATGCAGGGCTGCCGCTTGGTGCTGCGATGACACTGATCCACTTGTTCTTCATCATGAAGGGCTATGTCTTTGAGCGAAAATTTGCTTCTGATGCCCACTTTGATGCCACTGCGAGTGCCTCATTATGAATGCGAGCGTCATCCTTTTACTTTCTGTCTGCGTTTATTTGGCGATTGGCGTACCGGTCGCGTTTGCACTCGGCTTATCCACCATCACCGCACTAGTCATATCAGGCTTGAGCTTTCCGTTACTAGTGTTGCTTAAAGAAACCTTCACAGGGATCGATAGCTTTCCACTAATGGCCGTGCCGTTTTTCATTCTTGCGGCAGAGTTAATGAGCGGGGGTTCGTTGACCGAAGTTTTTTTGAAATTTGCTGGCCAATTTGTGGGCCACAAACGCGGTGGCTTAGGCTATACCAATGTGTTGTCTTTGACTTTTTTCTCTGGCATTTCGGGTTCAGCCCTAGCCGATGCGGCGGGCCCCGGCTCAATGTTAATTCGCATGATGGACAAGGCCGGTTATTCGCGCTCTTACGCTGCCGCCCTGACGGCCTCTACCGCAATCGTAGGGCCAATTATTCCGCCCTCAATCATCATGATTATCTACGCCTTAGCCGATGACCGTGTATCAGTCGGTGCCTTATTTATGGCAGGTCTGATTCCAGGTGTTCTGATCGCAGCCGCAATGTGTGTCGTCAATTGGCACATCTCTAAACAACGCGATTACAAGGCTGGTAATCAATTTCCGACTCGAAAAGAAATATGGTTGACCACCTGGAAGGCAATACCTGCCCTTCTGTTGCCAGTGATCATTCTGGGGGGGATGCGTGCGGGCTGGTTTACACCAACCGAGGCCTCAGTCGTTGCGGTGTTCTACGCTTTACTGTGTGGC
>CAIYCP010000356.1 GCA_903924715.1 uncultured beta proteobacterium | reverse complement strand
TGCGCGCGCGATCCATCAATGAAATATCAGCGCACTTTGCAATGGCAACTGCGGCTTGCTCTGGAATGATGCCTAAGGCCGCCTGGGCTTGTGCCAGCGCGACTTCAACATCTAACCAGGCTTGCCAACGATTTTCTAATTTATAGAGGGCACGGATTCCGGGATCACTGACTCGTGTTGCGGTTGGCAGTTCGTCGCTCATTGGCGGTCTCCTTTAGAATGATTCGTCGCAGGCTAGCCAAAGCTGCCGCTGGACTTCATCATACCTAGGATTTGCTGGCAAGCACCAGCACATTAAGCGCTGAACACTTTAGGCCCTACCTTCAGCCTGACAGACACAAGAGATTTGCCGCCAAGCGGCTTTAGGGCAGCACCGCGTTAAGCCACTGCGTTAGGCCTCTGCATTAGGTCTCTGCGCTAGGCTGCATGGCAAGCGTTAAGGCCGCAATCAGTTGCTCGCGTTGTTGGGTCGAGGCGCTATCGGGCGCTTTGGCAATCACTTGCTCGCCTTGCACAATCAGCAAACCAAGGTCACCTTCAAGCTTGATACACGCCTGGGGCCCCGCTTGCTGCACTGCACGCATGACCGTACCCGCCTGCTTGGGATCAGCAAAAGCAATCGAACAAAATAACTCAGCGCCATCTTGCGCCAGCAAGCGAAACCGAAATTGACCGGCTTCGTCTCGAAAGGTGACATAGCGGGCGCTTTTAGTTGCAGCTTTTTCTTTTTTAGTAGCGTGTGAAGACGTTGCAGTCGCTGAGGTGGCCAAGCTGCGTAAGCCAACTGCCTGACGCAATTCTTGAATAAAGGGAGTAGCAATCGCGCGCGCTTTGCGAGCGCCCTCTTGCAGAATCTCTTCGATACGATCCGGGTGCGACATCAAGTCTTCATAGTGCGCACGTAACGGGCCCATCTCTTGTTCGATACGCTCGCACAAGCGTTTTTTGGCATCCCCCCACCCCATGCCCGCTAACAGCTCAGCATGAAAGTTTGCGGTTTCGGTTGGTTGCGCAAAGGCCTTATAGATCAGATACAGGTGCGAAGCATCCGCATCTTTCGGTTCGCCGGGGCCTCGCGAGTCGGTCACAATTTTGGCGATAGCAGCTTTCAGCGCTTTGGCACCGCCTTCAAATAAAGGCACGGTATTGCCATAGCTTTTAGACATTTTGCGACCGTCCAAACCGGGCAAGGTCGCGACATCTTCAGAGATCACTGCTTCAGGCAACACAAAAAACTCACGCCCCTGACCGAACAAATGATTAAACCGTTGCGCAATATCGCGCGCCATTTCTAGATGCTGTGTTTGATCACGACCCACGGGCACTTTGTGCGCGTTGAACATCAAGATATCCGCTGCCATCAGAATCGGATACGAAAACAAACCCATATTGATACCGTCGTCGGCTTCAACGCCTTTGGCGATATTTTGATCAACAGAGGCTTTATAGGCGTGGGCACGGTTCATTAAACCTTTAGCTGTCACGCAGGTGAGCATCCAGCAAAGCTCTGGGATCTCAGGGATATCTGATTGACGATAAAAAGTCACCCGCTGTGGATCAAGGCCCGAGGCTAGCCAGGTTGCGGCGATTTCAAGCCGCGAACGCGCGATCAGCGCTGGATCTTCAGATTTGATCAGTGCGTGATAATCGGCCAAAAAAAAGAAAGCATCGACATTACTTTGCTGGCTTGCTTGAATCGCTGGACGGATCGCCCCCACATAATTGCCTAGATGTGGAGTACCAGAGGTAGTGATGCCGGTCAGGACACGGGTATTCATAAAGGAGCCAGGTGCTGAGGTTGAAGAAAACCGCTAAGCCATGAGTGTAACGTCTACAAAGCCCGTTTGAGAGCACCGCTTGAACGACCAAGAGACACGCGAGCGCCTGGTGTCAGATGCTGACGGTGTCGCGACGCTCAGACTCTAGATATTCTTTGGACTGCATTTCGAGAATGCGCGATACCGTACGGTGAAACTCGTTAGACATTGGGCCTGAGGTGTAAATCTCATCAGGCTCACAAGCCGCCGACATAATCAGCTTGATTTTATGATCATAGAAAACGTCAATGAGCCAGGTAAAGCGTCGTGCCTCAGAGGCCTCTCGCGGACCCATTTTAGGGACATCAGACAAAATCACGGCATGAAAGCGACTTGCCAGTTCGAGATAGTCGTTTTGCGAGCGCGGACCACCACACAGTGTTGCAAAGTCAAACCAAACTACACTTCCAGCACGTTGTTTTGCTCGAATTTCTCGATGCTCGACAAGCAGCACAGGATCTTGCGGGGCAGTATCTGCCAACTGATTGAACGTATGAAGCAAAGCCTGATCAGCCTGCGCACCCATCGGCGTGTGATAACACTTCACCTGCTCAAGCGTACGACGGCGATAGTCAATTCCGGCATCGACGTTCAAGATATCCATACGATCTTGAATTAATTTAATCGCTGGCAACAAGCGATCACGATGTAAGCCGTCTGGATAGAGGGTAGAAGGTTCGTAGTTTGAGGTCATCACAAATGAGGTGCCGAATTCAAAAAACTTCAACAGAAGACGGTACAAAATCATGGCGTCAGCAACATCCGACACGTGAAACTCATCAAAACAAATCAGCTGATAATCTCTTGAGATCCGACGTGCCACTTCGTCGAGCGGATCCTGCATACCTTTCACTTCGTCAAGCTGGCGATGCACACTGCGCATAAATTCGTGAAAATGCAGGCGAGTCTTACGCTGAACCGGAACGGTTGCGTAAAACGAATCCATCAAAAAACTTTTACCACGACCCACACCACCCCAAAGATACACACCGCGAGGGGTTTCAGGGCGCTTAAAAACACGTTTTAGCAAACTCGAGCGTTGTTCTTGAAAAGCGACCCAGTCATCGTAGTAGCGTTGCAAACGCTCTACCGCAGCACGCTGAGCGGGGTCGGATTCGTAACCCCGTTCGGCCAGTGTCTGCTCGTAGGATTCAAGAACGTTCAAAATACTTAGAAATTAAGCGTGCGCTTATCAACGGCCAAAGCCGCTTCTTTCATCGATTCGGACAGCGTTGGATGTGCATGGCAAATCCGGGCAATATCCTCGGCCGCGCCTTTGAACTCCATGATGGTGACCGCTTCAGCAATCAGTTCAGAAGCCATCGGCCCAATGATATGCACGCCCAAGACCTCATCCGTTGTTGCATCTGCCAATATTTTGACAAAGCCGGTGGTGTCACCCAGGGCACGTGCGCGTCCATTCGCCAAGAACGGAAAACTTCCCGACTTGTAGGCCTGACCTGAAGCCTTCAGTTGCTGCTCAGTTTGCCCGACCCAGGAAATCTCAGGAGAAGTGTAGATCACCCAAGGGATCGTATTGAAATTGACATGGCCATGTTGACCACCAATGCGCTCGGCAACAGCCACGCCCTCTTCTTCGGCTTTATGCGCCAACATCGGACCACGCACCACATCACCAACGGCCCAAACATTTGGAAGATTAGTCTTGCAGTCACCATCAACCACGACAAAACCACGCTCATCGAGTTGCAAGCCAACCGCGTCCGCTTTCAGACCGCCCGTGTAAGGAATGCGGCCAATCGAAACGATCAGTTTGTCGACGACTAATTTTTGTTCAACACCCGCGGCGTCGGTGTAAGGGACTGTCACACTCTTTGCACTCGTTTTAATCTCACCGAGTTTAATCCCGGTATGAATCGCCAAACCCTGCTTGCTAAAAATCTTAAATGCTTCTTTTGCCACCTGCGTATCGACTGCCGCCAGAAAATCAGGCATGGCTTCAAGCACAGTCACTTCGGCACCCAAACGACGCCACACGCTACCCATTTCTAGGCCAATCACACCAGCACCAATCACACCCAGTTTTTTGGGCACAGCTGAAATGTTAAGCGCACCATCGTTTGATAAAACTTGTTGTTCATCAAACGGCAGGCCAGGCAATTCACGCGCAGACGAACCGGTTGCGATCACGACATGCTTGCCAACAATATCGGCTGTTGCCGTGCCGCTGACATTGATAGCCCAACCACCCTCGACCTGACCGGTGAAGGCACCTTTGCCGTGGAAGAACGTAATCTTGTTCTTTTTAAACAAATACAAAATGCCGTCGTTGTTTTGTTTGACAACACTATTTTTACGGCTGAGCAGCTGATCGACGTTAAGCGTTACGCCCTTAACTTCAATACCGTGTTCGGCAAAATGATGGTTGACTTGATCATAGTGCTCTGACGATTGAAGCAAAGCCTTAGACGGAATGCAGCCCACATTGGTGCACGTGCCACCAGGCGCCGGACCACCTTTGCCATTTTGCCAGGCGTCGATACAAGCGACCGACATTCCTAATTGCGCAGCACGGATCGCAGCGATGTAGCCACCCGGGCCAGCACCGATCACAACAACATCAAATTGTGTAGACATGAGTATCTCGGGTTAGATTTCGAGCAGTAAGCGTTGTGGATCTTCGAGCGCTTCTTTCATCGCAACCAAACCCAATACCGCTTCACGACCATCGATGATGCGGTGGTCGTAAGACATGGCCAAGTAATTAATTGGGCGAATGACAATCTGACCCTTTTCAACGACTGCACGATCTTTTGTGGCATGCACACCCAAAATCGCCGACTGTGGCGGATTGATAATCGGTGTAGAGAGCATCGACCCAAACACCCCACCATTTGAAATCGAGAACGTACCGCCGGTCATTTCTTCGATACCCAGCTTGCCTTCAGAGGCACGCTTGCCAAAGTCAGCAATCGTTTTTTCAATCTCAGCGATTGAAAGCTGATCAGCATTGCGCAGAATTGGCACAACCAAGCCACGCGGGCTACCAACAGCGATACCAATATCAAAATAGCCGTGATAGATAATGTCTTTTCCGTCAATCGAAGCATTCAACACGGGGTAACGCTTGAGTGCAGCCACCGCCGCTTTGACAAAAAAGGACATAAATCCGAGCTTAACGCCGTGCTCTTTTTCAAACTTGTCTTTGTACAAATTGCGTAGATCAATCACGCCTTGCATATTGACTTCGTTAAAGGTCGTCAGGATCGCGTTATCTTGTTGCGACTGCAACAGACGCTCGGCCACACGCGCACGCAGACGGCTCATTGGCACACGCTGCTCGGGGCGGCCATCAAGCGACTGCGTCATTGGTACAGAGGGGTTCGCCAAAGGCGCTGCCTTGGCAACAGCAACCGTCGGCGCCGGCGCAGAGGCACCAAGCGCGTCGCCCTTGGTGATACGACCATCGCGACCTGAGCCTGCAACCGTTGAAGCTGCAACGCCTTTATCTGCCAGAATCTTTGTAGCAGCAGGAGAAGCAACCCCTGCGCTACTGACTGAGGCAGGTGCAGCGGCCGCAGGAGCCGATGCAGGAGCAACTGCAGGCGCAGCGGCCGCCGCAGGCGCTGCAGGCGCTGCAACAGCTTTGCCTTCAGTATCAATACGCGCGATGATTTCGCCCGATGCCACTAGGCTGCCATCACCACGAACGATTTCTGCAAAGACACCTGAAGCAGGAGCTGGGACTTCGAGAACGACTTTATCCGTTTCAACTTCGATCAAGATTTCGTCGGCCGTGACCGCGTCACCCAGTTTTTTCTTCCAGGTTAATAAAGTTGCTTCAGAAACAGATTCAGACAGTTGGGGCACAACTACATCGGTGATTGCCATTTTTTTTCCGTGAGGGATCGTATTGATCGGTAAAGTCGCGTGCGTTATTTGGTTAGCATGAACACTTTAAACTTGCCAAAGGCTTGCTCAACCAGCGCCTTCTGCTGCTCTTGGTGCTTGGCCAGATAACCCACCGCAGGTGACGCAGAGGCGGGGCGCCCTGCATAACCCAGTTTTTGTCCAGCCGACATGTTTTGGTACAGGTGATGCTGCACGTAAAACCAAGGACCCTGGTTTTGCGGTTCGTCTTGCACCCAAACAACTTCAGTGGCTTTAGGATATTTGCGCAGCTCAGCCTCGAAGGTTTTATGCGCAAAGGGATACAACTGCTCGACGCGAATGATGGCAACCGAGCTATCTTTGCGGTCGGCACGCCCATGCACCAGGTCGTAATAGACTTTGCCCGAACACGCCAATACCCGCTTAACCGACGCAGCTTTAATTTGCTCGTCCAGCTCAGGGATGATCGGTTGGAAACTCCCTGTTGAGAGCTCTTTCAGAGGCGAGCCTGCATCTTTATTTCGCAACAGCGACTTTGGCGTCAAAATCACCAGAGGTTTACGGAATTTTCGGACCATCTGACGGCGCAAGAGATGGAAAATCTGCGACGCAGTGGTTGGCTGTACAACTTGAATATTATTGTCAGCGCACAACTGTAGAAAACGTTCAATACGCGCGGAAGAATGCTCAGGCCCTTGACCCTCATAGCCATGGGGCAACATCAGCGTCAAACCCGACTGGCGACCCCACTTTGCCTCACCCGATACAATAAATTGATCGATCACGACCTGAGCACCGTTGACGAAATCGCCAAACTGGGCTTCCCAAATCGTAAGCGTGTTTGGATCAGCGCATGAATAGCCGTACTCAAAACCTAATACAGCCTCTTCAGACAATACCGAGTCAATCACAGTGAAAGGTGCTTGACCCGCAGAAACGTTTTGCAACGGAATATACGTACCATCATCCCAACGCTCGCGATTTTGATCATGCAACACCGCATGACGATGCGTGAAGGTACCGCGGCCAGAGTCTTGCCCCGTAATACGAATCGCATAGCCTGCCTTAACTAAGGTTGCAAAGGCCAGATGCTCGCCCATGCCCCAATCAAGATTTTGCTCGCCACGCGCCATCGCGCGACGATCGTTGAGCAGCTTTGTCACTAAGGCGTGTGGCGTGAAGCCAGCTGGCGTTTGTGTGAGTGCTTCGCCAATACTTTTGAGTTCAGCCAACGGCACTGCTGTATCAGCCTGGTCGGTCCACTTTGCATTTAGAAAGGGAGTCCAGTCAATCGAATACTTGCTTTTGTAGTTTGTCAGCACCGGCTCAATCGTACGTTGGCCATCTTCCATGTACTGGCGGTAATCTTTGACGAGTTGATCGCCCTCACCTTCTTTCAGCACGCCTTGCGCAGTCAGCTTGTCTGCGTAAAGCTTACGCGTGCCGGGGTGAACACCGATGCGCTTGTACATTAAAGGCTGAGTCAGTGCGGGAGTATCTTGTTCGTTGTGCCCAAGCTTTCGGAAGCAAACAATATCCACAACAACATCACGACCAAAGGCCATTCTGAAATCAAGCGCTAAGCGCGTCGTAAAAGCAACCGCCTCAGGATCATCACCATTGACGTGAAATACCGGTGCTTCAATCATTTTTGAAACGTCGGTGCAATAAATGGTTGAGCGCGTGTCACGCGGATCTGAAGTTGTGAAGCCAATCTGGTTGTTAATCACCAGATGCACCGTACCGCCAGTGCCATAGCCGCGCGTTTCGGCGAGGTTCAAGGTTTCCATTACGACACCCTGACCGGCAAACGCAGCATCGCCATGCACCAACACGGGCAACACTTGCTTGTAGCCTTCAGCACCACGACGTTCTTGACGTGCCCGCACACTACCTTCAACCACGGGGTTGACGATTTCAAGGTGCGAGGGGTTGAACGCGAGCGACAGGTGCATTGGACCGCCGCGCGTCGACAAGTCGCTTGAGAAACCGTTGTGATATTTCACATCACCATCACTTAAGCCTTCAGCATGATGGCCTTCGAATTCGGCAAACAAATCACCGGGCATTTTGCCCATTATATTGACCAGCATGTTCAGACGGCCGCGATGGGCCATCCCCACAACGATCTCTTGCACGCCAGACTCGCCTGCGTGATGCACAAGCTCATCCATCGAGGCGATAAAGCTATCGCCCCCTTCGAGAGAAAACCGTTTTTGACCCACGTACTTGGTGTGCAAATAGCGCTCAAGGCCTTCAGCCTCAGTCAGCTGCTGTAACAGGTAACGTTGGCGTTCGGGCGCCACCGCTGGCGCCGACAACGTTGACTCAAGCCGCTGCTGAATCCACCGCTTCACAGCGGGGTCAGAGGCATGCATAAACTCAACGCCCACCGAGCGGCAATACGTATCGCGCAGAGCCTTGAGGATTTCGCGCAGAGTCATTGTGCTTGCGCTAGAAAAATAGGTATTGGCCGCCGAAAAAACCTGATCCAAGTCGGCTTCGTTTAAGCCATAAAACGCAGGATCTAGTTCTGGAATCTCGGGGCGATCGGTGCGCTTAAGTGGGTCAAGCTCGGCCCAGCGTGAGCCAAGCGTGCGGTAGGCTGCAATCAGTGACTGCACGTGTACTTGCTTGGTGGCAACGGCCAGATCGGATTCTTTTGCGCGCTGAACAAAACCACCGGTTTTGGCACGTAAAGCGAAAGATTCAACGATGGGTGCGTGCGCCTGATCATGCGTGGCAGCTTGGCCATCCGTAGCAGGCATGTGCTGCA
>CAIYCP010000355.1 GCA_903924715.1 uncultured beta proteobacterium | reverse complement strand
TGTACACCATGGGTACAGTATTGCGTCATGGAAGCGACGCTCAAAAGAAAAAATATTTGCCCGATATCGCTGCAGGCAAAGTGCGCTTGCAGGCCTTTGGCGTCACCGAACCGACAACAGGCACTGACACCACCAAACTAAAAACACGTGCCGAGCGTCAAGGCGATCATTACGTCATTAACGGGCAAAAAGTTTGGACCTCACGTGCCCTGCACTCTGATCTGATGCTGTTATTGGCGCGTACGACACCTGTTGAACAATGCAAAAAGAAAAGCGATGGCTTGTCTGTCTTTTTGTTAGACATTCGCGACGGCCTGGGTAAAGGTCTTGATATTCGTCCACTTAAAGCGATGATCAACCATCACGCGACAGAAGTATTTTTTGATAATTTAAAGATCCCTGCTGACTGTCTGATCGGCGAAGAAGGCAAAGGCTTTAAATATATTCTTGACGGCATGAATGCCGAGCGTATTTTGGTTTCAGCCGAAGCGATTGGCGATGCACGCTGGTTTACCAAAACCTCGATAGCCTATGTCAACGAGCGCCGCGTCTTTGATCGCCCGATTGGACAAAACCAAGCCGTGCAATTTCCGATTGCACGCGCCCACGCCGAGACCGACGCAGCAGACTTGGTCTTACGCCGTGCGGCAGCGCT
Organism: uncultured beta proteobacterium; assembly: GCA_903924715.1. Lineage (GTDB taxonomy): Bacteria > Pseudomonadota > Gammaproteobacteria > Burkholderiales > Burkholderiaceae_B > Zwartia. Next base: position 26,521 of record CAIYCP010000355.1, on the reverse strand, counting down.
CTATGACGCAGGGCTGCCCTGTGGCGACGATGCCAATATGGGTAAGTTGCTCGCCTCTGAGGCAACCTGGCACGCGGCTGAAGCCTGCATACAGTGCCATGGAGGCTTTGGCTATGCCAAAGAGTACGATGTCGAACGCAAATGGCGCGAAACACGTCTATTTCAGATTGCACCGATTTCGACCAACTTAGTGCTTTCATACATCGGTGAACACATGTTGGGTATGCCGCGTTCATTTTAAAAAACAACGACAACAAAGAGATAAACATGACTGGATTAACCAAAGCCCTCGCAGCCTTTGTAGCTAAACCTACTTTTGGTAGCAACGAACAAGCAGCCCTTGCCGTAGCCAAAACCGGGTTTATGGACACGATCGCGACCATGATGGCAGGTCACAACGAACCTGTCGTCAACATCGTGCGCAAATTCTTTGCCGAAACAAAAACGCCGGCGGAAGCACCCGTACCCTTCCTCGGGACGATGCACCCCTCTGCGCAAGCGGCCTTTATCACTGCAGTGGCTGGTCATGCGCTGGATTACGATGATGTCGCCTTGTCTGGCCATCCCAGCACGGCCTTAGTGCCCGCCATCCTGGCCGAAGGTTATTTGCTGAACTGTTCAGGCTTGGATGCCTTGCGTGCCTATATCGTGGGCTACGAGGTTTGGGCAGAACTTGTGAGCCGTGAAACCGATCAATACCATCTAAAAGGCTGGCATCCAACGGGCGTGTTTGGTGCCGTCGGTGCCGCCGCCTCGGTTGCTTACCTGCGCCACTTATCTGAGGCTGACGCGATGCAGGCGCTCGCGATTTCAGCCAGTCTTGCCAGTGGTTTAGTCGCCAATTTTGGGACGATGACCAAGCCCTTTCACGCCGGTCGTGCAGCTGCCCACGGCATTGAGGCCGTTCGTTTGTCGATGCTCGGGATGACCTCAGCCGCCGATGTCTTTGAGCACCCAGCGGGCTACCTCAATGCGCTTTCAAAGGCCGGGCGCGTTGATCGCACAAGACCCGCAGACACACTGGGCAAGACCTTGCGAATTTTAGAAACCGGTCTGTCGATTAAACGCTACCCCGTATGCTATTCATCGCACCGTACCATCGATGGCGTTTTGAAAATTGTCGAAGCAGAAAATCTTCAGCCTAATCAAATCAAACAGGTACATATCAAAACGGGCGTTGCACAAGCCTCAATGCTGAGAAACCATCATCCAGTCACCGGCCTGGAAGCTAAATTTAGCGCTGAGTTTGCGGTGGCTTCGGCCATTGTTGCGCGCGACGTAGGTTTGGCTCAGCTCACCGACTCATTTGCGACGCGCTCAGACGTCTCGGGACTGTTCAGCAAAGTCTCTCTTGAAACCGTGGATACCGTGTGCCCACTTGACCCCGCTTTTGCGCTGACGGATCGCGTTACCATCGAGACCAATGATGGCCGCAAGTTTGATTCGGGCGAGATTCGCTTCCCGTTAGGTAATGCACTGAACCCGATTGATGCTGCGGGCCTCAAGCGTAAGTTCATGGATTGTCTTGAAACAGGTAAAGCTGCAAACAGTTCTATCAAAGGTGCGGATGCTGCTCTATATGATCGTATCTCGACCTTAGAGGCTTTACCGAGTATCCGACAGCTTTTTAAATAAGTGCCGTAGCCGCCGCATCGCCTCAGAGGCGGCGGTGGCTGGCCATAACATAGGCCGGTTGCCCCAGCATGAGTTACAGCGTTGTTTGGTTTAAACGTGATCTGCGGCTCAATGACCATGCCGCACTGACTCAAGCACTCTGTCACGGCCCGGTGCTATGCCTGTACATCGTCGAACCTTCTTTGTGGCGCAGCGCAGATGCTGCGACTCAGCACTATCACTTTCTGCTCGAAAGTCTGCGCGACCTGTACCTTGAGTTCAAGCGACGCGGGGGCCTACTGCACGTCGTCAAGGGCGAAGCCATCGACGTGCTCGATAAACTTTATGCGTTCAAACCCTTCCACACCCTGTATTCGCATCAAGAGACGGGTAACGCACTGTCGTATTCACGCGATCGTGCGGTGGCGCGTTGGTGTCGCTTGTACGCGATCTCCTGGCAGCAGAGTCAGCATTTTGGCGTCACCCGTGGTTTAAAAGATCGCGACCTCTGGAAAAATCTTTGGGATCAACATGTCGGGCAACCCTGCCTGCCTGCCCCAACCTTGATCCCTTGTGTCCCGTTGCCATGGCTCGAGCCTGCGCTGCCCGCTGCTGCGGCCCTCGGTCTGGACACCGCAGAGCCTGCGCAACGACAACGCGGCGGACGCAAGCTCGCCCTAGACGTTTTAAACAGTTTTTTAAACGACCGCAGCCAGCAATACCGCGGAGGGATATCGTCACCTCTGTCGGCGCCTACCGCCTGTTCGCGTCTGTCAGCGTATCTCGCCTTTGGTTGCTTGAGCCTGCGTGAAGTTGCACAAGCGACTGCACTGCAGCTCAAGGCGTTGGGCCCTGCGCAAGCCTGGCATAAAAAAGGCTTAACGGCCTTTGTCAGTCGGCTGTACTGGCACTGCCACTTTATCCAGAAGCTTGAAAGTGAGCCTGAGATTGAATTTCAAAACATGCATCGGGGCTACGATGGTCTGCGTGAAGGCGACTGGAATGCCGCGCACTTTGAGGCGCTTAAAGCAGGTCAGACGGGTTGGCCGATGGTCGACGCCTGCGTCGCGATGTTGCGCGAAACCGGCTGGTTGAATTTTAGAATGCGTGCAATGTTAGTGTCGACTGCCGCCTACCCTCTTTGGCTGGACTGGCGTCCGGTTGGACATTGGCTGGCACGTCAGTTTTTAGATTACGAACCCGGTATTCACTGGAGTCAGTTGCAGATGCAATCGGGTACAACAGGAATCAATATCCCGCGCATCTATAACCCGATTAAACAGGCGCAGGATCACGACCCAAACGGCACGTTTGTCAGACGCTGGCTGCCCGCGATGCGACGAGTACCGGATACCTGGCTGCTGGAACCCTGGAAGATGCCTCAGTCGCTGCAGGTCCAACACAATGTATATGTCGGCAAGGACTTGAGCGTACCGATCGTCGAACTTGAAGCGAGCACGCGAGCGGCAAAACAAAAGCTCTATGCTGTTCGAGCACGGGCCAACGTTCGTGCAACGAAACGCGAGGTGCTACAAAAGCATGGTTCACGCAAGCGCCTGACAACCGTCAAAAAAACATCTGTCGTGAAACCAACGGATCAACAAAATACGCTGGACTTCTGATGTCAAACGACTCTTCGATGCGCGGCGTCAACAAACACAACCTGCCCAGTAAAAACTGCCTAAGCTGTTTGCGTCCGTTTACTTGGCGCAAAAAGTGGGAACGCGATTGGGACAATGTCAAGTATTGTTCTGAACGCTGCCGACGCACGGCGACCGGAAAAAAAATAATGGAGCACGCTTTGACAACCTTAAGACTCATCCTGGGCGATCAACTCAACCCCGAGCATTCGTGGTTTTTAAAACCACGTGCCGACGTGGTGTTTGCGTTGATTGAAATGCGACAAGAGACCGATTATGTCTTGCATCATGCGCAAAAGGTGATTGCCATTTTTGCGGGGATGCGTGATTTAGCACGCTTGCTACAAGAGCGTGGGCATCGTGTGCACTACGTTTCGCTCGCAGAGCCAAGTAATCAACAAAGCCTAACCGCCAACCTTGATACCCTGCTCTCGCAATACGGCTGCACCCACTTTGAATATCAAGAACCCGATGAGTGGCGCCTTGATCAGCAACTTCAACAGTACGTTCAAACAAGCACGATCGCCGGCACAATGGTCTCAAGTGAGCACTTTTATACGACGCGCACAGAGGTAGCAACTTTGTTTGCCGGACAAAAAACCTGGCTCATGGAGCGTTTTTATAGGCAAATGCGCACGAAGCATCAAATTTTGATGCTCGATGGCAAACGCCCCGTCGAAGGAAAATGGAACTTCGATCAAGAAAACCGTAAGGCGTGGTCGGGTGCGCCCGCCGAACCTGCAGACTGGCGCGTGAGGCACGATCATTCAGCATTGTGGGCAAGTATTGAAACAGCGGGCGTCCGTACGTTTGGCGCCCCCAATGCCGCACACTTTGCGTGGCCGCTGAACCGCGCCGAGGCCTTGACATGTTTAGCAGATTTCATTGAAAGAGCCTTGCCTCACTTTGGTGATTTTCAAGATGCGCTCAGCACAAAAGGCTGGCGACTTTTTCATTCGCTCTTATCCTTTGCGCTGAACACAAAAATGCTCAACCCGCGCGAGGTGGTCGAACGCGCGCAACAAGCCTGGCTCGATCAACGCATTACGATCGCGACGGCTGAGGGTTTTATTCGCCAAATTTTAGGCTGGCGTGAATACATCCGCGGCGTGTACTGGGGCAAGATGCCCGATTACGGTACGCAAAATTATTTCGCACAAAGCACCGCTTTACCGAAATGGTTCTGGACTGGACAAACCAAGATGCGCTGCCTAGAGCACTCAATTGGACAATCGCTAGAACACGCCTACGCGCATCATATTCAACGCTTGATGGTCATTGGTAATTTTTCTTTGCTAGCAGGACTTGATCCAGAACAAGTGCATCAGTGGTATTTGGGCGTCTATATCGACGCCTTTGAATGGGTTGAACTTCCTAACACGTTGGGGATGAGCCAGTTCGCCGATGGCGGCGTACTGGCGACTAAGCCCTATGTCTCGAGTGCGGCTTATATTGACCGGATGGGCGATTACTGCAAGGGTTGTCATTACGACAAAAAGAAACGCGAAGGCGAGCGCGCCTGCCCCTTCAATGCCCTGTATTGGGATTTTTTTGATCGTCACCGCCCCAAGCTTGCCGACAACTTTCGCCTCGCGATGGTGTACCGCAACCTAGACAAAATGGATGACCTCGCGCTTGACGCCTTACGCGCCCAGGCAAACAAGACACGCGCTGAACTAGAGTCGTTGTAAGCGATGCGCTAGGGTTTTTAAGACGCACCGCAGTTGTTTCACTACACTAGCGTTCTATGACTTGTCTTTTTTGTGAAAAATTTTATGCTTGAGCACTCACCCGTGACCGTGTCCTTACCTCAGCTGCTGCCTCAACTTGAAGCCGATGGGTACGCAGTGCTTGACGCAGTCACCGTTGCGCAATGGGCACAACACCCCCTGCCTGAGCTTGCTGCGCTGGTACCTGACTGGGAAGGCATGCCAGAAGATGCCTATCTGAAAGATGGCGGTCACTATCGCTTGCGGCGCCACGCGTGTTTTGTCTATGAAAACAAGCAACTCACACTTGCCCCACGACGCGCGCATTGGCAGTCCTTATCCTATAACGCCTTGCATGGCGGCATGCAGCGGTGGTTTGAACCCATGCATGCGCATACGATTGAACAACCCGTCTGGATCGATTTATTAAGCGCGTTTGCGCGCACTGCGGATGCTTTACGTTGTTCAACCCACCCCACTGGCGCAGTCACGCGTTGGTGCATTGAGGCACATCAATTCAGAATCGATACGAAGGCTGGCATTGGTCGTCCAACCCCTGAGGGTGCGCACCGTGATGGCGTTGACCTAGTCGGTGTGTTTATGATCAACCGTCAACATGTCAAAGGTGGCGAAACACGCGTGTTCGACGCCATGGGTACCTCGGGGCAGCGCTTTACCTTAAGTGAATCATGGTCATTACTTTTGCTGGACGATGCGCGTGTTATTCATGAGACCACTCCAATTCAACCTGCTCAGCCCGGTGGCTATCGAGATACGCTTGTCTTGACATGCCGTGCCGATAATTTTCAAGGCGAGTAACGGTTTGCAACCCAGTGCGGCTGCCAACCGTTAGGTTTATTTTCCCTTGGCAGCCTTGGATTTTTGCGCGGTTTTCGCAACGGCTTTCTTGCGCACTTTAACGCCCCCCCAGCCCTCAACCACTTTGCAGATTGACGTAAAGTCAGAGTCTGGACCATAGGTTGCATTGGTCACTGCCAGCATTTGCCGCACAGCAGCACCCACGACCATCGGCACGCCCATGGCCTCGGCTTCATCCACACATAAGCGCACGTCTTTGTACGACAAGGCGGTTGCAAAACCAAAATCGAAGGTCCCTGTCAGAATCGCGCGTGGAAACTTATCTTGCGTCGCGCTGTTACGACCAGAGCCGCTATTAATGACATCTAACATGACTTGAGGATCAAGCCCAGCTTTGACGCCCATCACCATCGCTTCTGAGGACACCGCCAAGGCAGCACCCGCGAGCAAATTATTAGCGAGCTTCATCGTTTGAGCCTGGCCTGCGCCTTCACCAAGATGGAAGGTTTTGCCAAACGTGGCCAAAATGGGAGTTATTTTTGCGTAAAGCGCTTTAGGGCAAGAAACCATCACCGCCAAGGTACCGGCAGCAGCCCCTGTAACACCCCCACTAACGGGCGCATCGACATAGCTCACCTTGTTAGCGCTCAAACCTTTAAAGACGATAACTGCAGTCTTGGGACCAATCGTTGAAAAGTCGATGACGCATTTAACTTTTTTGCCTTCGATTAAGCCCTCTTTACCCAGGGCTACCGCATTGACGATCTCTGGATTAGGTAAGCTCAGGAAAACGGTCTCAGCACGATTGGCTACATCAGCGGCCGACTTGGCGGCAATGGCACCTTTTTTTACCAAGGCCTGCATTGCTTTTTTATCGCGATCGTAAATACAAACGCCATACCCGGCCGCTAATAAACGTAAGGTCATTGGGCCACCCATATGACCAGTGCCTACAAAGCCTACAAGTTCTTTTGCCATGAAATGTCTCCGTATATTTTATTAAGGTAGCGAGAAACTAAATAAGATGATCAATTCGTTGTGCCAGATCGATATCACGCAGTGACAAACCGCTAGCATCATGCGTTGTGAGTGTGATCGACACACGGTTATAAACGTTCGACCACTCTGGATGATGATTGTGTTGCTCAGCCAGCATCGCCACGCGCGTCATAAACGCAAAAGCCTCACTGAAGTCAATAAACACCCAGTCGCGCGTAATGCTGCCGCCGCGCTCAGCGTGATAGCGCCACTGAGGCAAGCCGGCTAATAGCTTTTCTAGGTTTGCAGAATCAATTTTTTGTATCACGTTTGGGCGACCACTTCAGATTCACGAGGCAACCACAACACAACAAAAGCTGTGCATGCAGAAAAACCAGCCATCACCAGTAGTAAGTTTTCAAAGCCTAAACCCTTCACCGCAGGGCCTAATAGCCAGACCGCAAAGGAACTAATGCCAAGCGATACCGCCAAGCGAATTCCCGCGACACGCGAACGCGCGCGATCATCGACGTAGCGCACGATCATGACATCGATAAAAGGTACTGCACCAAAAATAAATACCATCACACCTAACAACGCAGCAAACAACCACCAGCCTTGCGCGTAAGCAGACAAAATAAACAATGGAATTTGTAACAACACAATCCCTAAAAAGATTGGACGAACCGCAAAATGATCAAGCAACTTACCCACCGCGACTTGCATCAGCGAAGCCACCGCATAAATGACCGCCAAGAGCATGCCAAGAACAGCCGGGTCGGACACAACGCCCTGAAACCGCTCAGACATCAACTGCCCATTTCCATTGGTTGTGAAATTAAACAGTACGCTGCCGGTTGCGGCACTTACCGTCATCACTGCCAACACGCGCGCAAGCATCGCTGGTGTGAGCGTGACCTTAGAGCCACCTTTACGTTTTGCAGGTGCTTCAGACTCAGCCGGACAGGCCATGGCAAACAAAAGGCCGCAAATCAACGACAAGACTGCCGGAATTGCGAAGGCGGCACGCCAGCCAATCCATTTAATCAAAAAACCCGTGAGCATTGCAGCTAAGGCCACGCCCAGATTGCCCGCTAAGCCATTCACGCCAATCGCCAGACCAGGATTCTCTGACTTTTGAACCAACATCGGAATGCCCACCGGATGATAGATTGAGGCAAAGGCGCCCACGAGCGTCAGTGTTGCGGCCATTTGCCAGGCATTTTGCGTGAATGCCGTCAGTAGGGTTGAGAGTCCGATCCCAACAAAAAATACAATCATCATGCGACGCCGTCCCCACAGATCGCCCAAGCGACCAGACGGAATCGAGCCTAAACCAAACAAGATGAACGCCCCCACACCATAGGGCATGAGATCTTCCCAACTTTGAAAACCAAAGTCGCTTGCGATCACACCTACAGACGCTGCAAAGATCAACAAAAACATGTGATCAAGCCCGTGACCCACATTCAGCAGTAGTCGGACAGTAAGCGAGTGATCTTGATTGTTCATGCGGTGTCACCTTATTTAAATGATCGTGCGAGTGACGCCAATTAAGCGCGGCCAATAATGGATGCCGTGAGCATAAGCTCTTCGAGTAACGCCAACGAGACAGCACCCGATACCGAATAAGGATCAAGCTCGGGTTTTTCAGAGTATTTCAAAACAATTGAAGTATTGAGTTTGGCCAAATTCACTTGGCCCATGGTCCAGCCGCCAAAACGGCGCTCTGTGATTTCTTGATAGTCAAGCAGCATCACGTCTTTATGGCGCTCATCGCGCACGATGTATCCGTACAAGGCATTGACCTGCGCACGTCCGCCTTCGACCGCTTGCAAGTAAAGTCCACCACCGTAACAAAGTATGCCGGTGATGCCGTTGGCGAGGTTGTACTTACGCGCAGAGTCTAGGATCGATTGGGTCGCTGTGGGCAATTCAGGCTCAATCGCGCGACTCACGTATAACAGGCGTACTAACATAATTAATCCTCTCGACGAATCAGAGACAAAAACTCACGACGCAAGTTTGCGTCCTTTAAAAAAGCACCACGCATCACTGAATTAATCATGCGGCTATCGGGATCTTTGACACCGCGCCACGACATGCAGTAATGCGTAGCATTCATCACCACGGCCAAGCCATCTGGTTGGGTTTTTTCTTGAATCAGATCGGCCAATTGCACGACCGCTTCTTCTTGAATCTGAGGACGACTCATAATCCAGTCGGCCAAACGAACATACTTTGATAGGCCAATCACATTTGTGTGTTCATTGGGCATGATACCAATCCAGACTTTACCCATCACAGGGCAAAAATGATGGCTGCACGCACTACGAACAGTGATCGGTCCAACGATCATCAACTCGTTCAGATGCTCGACATTTGGAAACTCAGTGATCTTGGGCTGGATGGCATAACGCCCGCCGAACACTTCATGTAAATACATTTTGGCGACGCGTCGAGCCGTGTCGTTTGTGTTGTGATCCGCCTCGGTATCAATCACCAAACTTTCAAGAACCCCTTTCATTTTGGTTTCGATCTCGTCGAGCAACAGGGCAAGCTCACCCGGCTCGATGAAGGCGGCAATGTTGTCGTTGGCATGAAAGCGTTTGCGCGACGCTTTCAGTCGATTACGAATTACCACCGAGATAGGGGTACCTTTGTCTTGCTGGGAGGCGCTCATGCTCTTTAACTCTTAGTCTCAAGATTAAGTTCTTATCTTACCGCTTTGCCTACATCCGTATCGCAATAACCATAAGCCAGTCTACTCTACGGGGGGCCTGGGTTGAGTATGATGGCACCATGAATCTTAGGAGATGATGGTGACCCAATCTGTTTTTGGTATGCGCGGCATTGCCGTTGCCCCGCATTCACTCGCGGCCGAATCGGCTGTTTCAGTTCTACGCGAGGGCGGAAACGCCCTTGAAGCCATGATTGCTTCAGCCGCCACGATCGCGGTGGTCTACCCCCATATGAACTCGATTGGAGGCGATGGCTTTTGGGTGATCAACGGCCCCAATAATCGCCCCGGAGGGATCGATGCGAGCGGACGCAGCGCTCAAGCCGCCTCGCGCGACTGGTACGCTGCACGTGGCCTCACTCAAAACATCCCGTTTCGAGGCGGCGTCGCCGCCTTAACCGTTGCGGGCACCATCTCTGGCTGGGGTGCCGCTCAACAACTCTCCAAACGACATTTAAACGGTAAGCTGCCGCTCTCACGCCTGTTAGCAGATGCTATTTATTTTGCGAATCAGGGCATTGCAGTCACCCAAAGCCAAGCCGCCTGCACCGCCTTGAAGCGAAGCGAACTTCAAGCGCAGCACGGTTTTGCAAGCACCTTCTTACCCGACGGCCAAGTGCCTATTCAAGCCAGTATTTTTAAACAACCCAAACTTGCGGCGACCCTGACACTGATTGCCAAAGAGGGCTGCGACACTTTTTATCGAGGCAAACTAGCCAAAATGCTAGCGGCAGAGCTGACTCAGGTTGGCAGCCCACTCACGCTTGCCGATCTCAAGGCTCACCAAGCAAAACTGGTTGACCCCTTGCACACTGCGATTGGGCACGGTCGGTTATTCAACATGGTGCCGCCCTCGCAAGGCCTCTTATCTTTGTTAATCTTAGGCATCATGGACCGCATTCAGGGCTGGGACCACGATCCCGAAGGGGCTGCATTTGTGCACGCCCAGGTTGAAGCGACGAAACTGGCCTTTAGCATTCGAGACCAGTACCTCACCGATCCCGCCTTCATGTCGATCGCGCCCCAAGACTTATTAACACCGGCCCGTATTGACGCTCTCGCTGCCCGGCTCGATACCACCCGCGCCGCAGCTTGGGGACAAAAAACCTCGCCTGGCGATACGGTCTGGATGGGAGCCATCGATCAGTCGGGCATCGCCGTCTCTTTTATACAAAGTATTTATCATGAGTTTGGTTCGGGCGTCGTCTTACCGACCTCAGGCGTGAACTGGCAAAACCGGGGCTGCAGTTTTTCCCTCAATCCGACGCACATCAACACGCTGGAACCTGGCAAAAAACCTTTCCACACCTTAAATCCTGCACTCGCGCAACGTTCAGACGGTTCGGTCATGGTCTACGGGGCGATGGGCGGCGATGGTCAGCCGCAAACGCAAGCCACTATTTTTAATCGCGTGACACGCTTTGGCGATCACCCACAGCAAGCCATCGAGCGACCACGTTGGTTGCTGGGTCGCACGTGGGGACAATCAAGCGATTCGCTTAAACTTGAGAGCCGCTTCAGCGCCAACACGATTGATCAACTACGGTTGCTCGGCCATGAGGTTGAGACGATCGGTGCCTGGGATGAAGGCGTGGGTCATGCGGGCATGCTGCTTCGCCACGCCAATGGCGTACTGGAGGGCGGTTTTGATCCCCGTTCAAATGGGGCCGTCGCGTCGTTTTAACGACTCATAGCCACTTTTGCATAAAAAGAGCTTGGCCCGTTGCGGCACTGAGTTCGTATTGCTCAAAGCCAAAACGGGCATACGCTTGCTTGGCCACGCCGTTACCGCTTAATACCTCGAGCGTCAGTTTGCAGCAACCCAGGCATTTTGCGTGCTCTTCGAGCGCCTGCAAAAGCGCTTGACCGATGCCTACGCCCCGTTGCCCAGGAGCAACCGCGATATCATGCACGTTCATGAGCGGTCGGGCCTTAAACGTCGAATAGCCCTGCATCGCATTGAGCAGACCAATCGGCTGATGATCTAGCCAAGCCAGCCAACTCACCGCGCCAGGCACCTTAGCTAAATCGCCACACAGCCGAGACTTGACCTCAGCAGTTAAGGGCTCGCCACCGCCCATAGGATCACACGCATACATATCAAGCATCGCGATCAGCGCCGACCGATCGACCGAATCGAGATAATCGACCTTTTTAACCACAATGCTGCATTGCATAACAGAACCTCGCGCTAAACAACAAGAATGAAGGGCAGCCTCAATGGTATAACAAGCGCCTGACTGGATTGAATACAAAGGATTCTGATGTCTGCACCACTACCGCTTGAGGGCCTACGCGTCATTGAATTTACCCACATGGTAATGGGGCCGACCTGTGGCATGATTTTAGGTGACCTTGGTGCTGAGGTCATTAAAGTTGAACCTCTTGCTGGCGACAATACCCGCAAATTACTTGGTTCGGGCGCAGGCTTTTTTCCGATGTTCAACCGCAATAAAAAGAGCATCGCGATTGATGTCAAAAATCCGCGTGGTCGAGAAATTGTTTTAAAGCTACTAACCGACGCAGACGTCTTTAGTGAAAACTTCAAAACTGGCACCATGGATAAATTGGGCTTTGGTTACGAAGCACTCAGCAAACTGAATTCAAAGCTGATCTACGTTTCACACAAAGGTTTCTTGCCCGGCCCCTACGACCATCGCACGGCACTTGATGAGGTCGTTCAGATGATGGGCGGGCTCGCTTATATGACCGGGCCTGAAGGGCAACCCCTTCGCGCCGGCGCAAGCGTCAACGACATCATGGGCGGCATGTTTGGTGCGATTGGTGTTTTAGCCTCACTGCAACAACGCGCCCGTACAGGCCAAGGGCAACAGGTGGCCAGCGCATTATTTGAAAACAATGTTTTTTTGGTTGCTCAGCATATGTTGCAATATGCAGTGACCGGCAAACCCGCCAATCCCATGCCTAATCGGATTAGCGCCTGGGCAGTCTATGACGTCTTTACCGTCAAAGACGGTGAGCAGATATTCTTGGCAGCCGTCAGCGACACACAATGGGCGATTTTGTGTGAAGAGTTTGGTTTTGACGATTTAAAAAATGATCCACGCCTAGGCAGCAACAATGATCGCGTACGCGTGCGCCCCTGGCTCACTGGCGAATTGCGTAAGCGCTTTGCGCCCTTCAGCGCGACTGAATTGAGTCAACGCTTTGAAAAAACGGCACTACCCTACGCGCCGATCACGCGACCCCACGATCTCTTTGATGATCCTCATTTATTAGCAACCGGCGGCTTAGCACCCATGACGGTCGCGGCCGACAATACAGGCGCAGGGCGCGAAATCGACACGCGTGTCGCACTGCTGCCCATCGCGCTGCAAGGCGAACGCTTGCGTGTCCGTAAAGCCTCACCCAAGATTGGTGGCGATACGATCGACATCTTGCACTCTGCCGGTTACAGCGACAACGAAATACAAGACCTGCTCAGCGCAGGCGTCATTGGTACACAACCCGAAACCACACAACCCAAACCATAAACCGACTAGCGGAGCACTCATGGACTTACATCTAACCAATCAACACGTTTTAATCACCGGCGGCAGTAAAGGGATTGGACTGGCCTGCGCTAAAGGCTTTCTTGAAGAAGGCGCGAAAGTCAGCCTGGTCTCACGCGATCAAGCCAATCTTGATTCCGCAAAAAAAGAATTGCTCGCTCAATTACCAGCGGCTGCGAATCGCATTGCGGTGTTCGCGGCAGATCTAAAAAGTGACGTCTCTGCCTTAGCTGCACTCGATGCTGCAGAAAAAGCCTTAGGGCCGGTTGATGTCTTGGTGAACTCAGCAGGCGCTGCAGCGCGTCGTGCCGCCCCCGACTTAACGCCTGAAGTCTGGCGCAGCGCCATGGATGCCAAATTCTTCACGTACATCAATATGATGGATCCCGTCATTAAACGCATGGGTGCGCGTCGCAAGGGCGTGATCGTGAACGTTGTCGGCGCAGGCGGAAAGGTTCCCTCGACCGTACATATCTCTGGCGGAAGTGCGAACGCAGCACTGATGCTCGCGAGTGCAGGTTTAGCTGCGGCCTATGCACCGATGGGCATTCGCGTCAACGCCGTGAATCCTGCAGCCACCTTGACTGAACGCCTGAAAGAAGGCATCAAAGTCACCGCCAATCACGAAAAAATCAGCGAAGCCGAGGCCTTAAAACAAGCAACAGCACGCGTACCGCTTGGTCGTTTAGCAACCCCAGAAGAGGTTGCAGATACCGTTGTGTACTTAGCGTCTGACCGGGCCAGTTACGTCACGGGCACGATCATCACGATGGATGGCTCTGCCAATCCGATCGTGGTTTAACCACGCTGCATACGGATGTATTGTTCAATAATGGCCTGATACGACGTATCAGGCTTGAGTCCGAAACGGTGGGTGCGCTCGCAATCAAATTTTGATGGCCAGCCACCCACAATTTTTTCGATCGCAGGATCAGGCTTAATGGTCACTAGGCTTGCAACGTCCTTACCTGCCACTTGTTCAAGTGCCTCTAACATCTGACCAACTGTGACAGTCAAGGCCGGTAAATTCAACGCTGTCCGACCACCAAAGGCTTCACGCGTTGCCTCAACCACAGCCAGAATGCCGGCAATCGTCGTATCTGGCGATGCCAAAGCGACCGCTGTTGACAATTCAACTGGACACACCGAAGGCACACCCGCCAAAGGTTCGCGCACAATCCCAGACAAAAAGCTTGAAGCCGCACCATTTGGCTTGCCGGGGCGCACAGAGACGGTCATCAGACGCGCGACGCGACCGTCAATAAATCCTTTGCGCGTGTAATCTGCAATCATTTGTTCACAAATAAACTTGTGAATACCATAGCTTGATTGCGGCGTGGGTAGCGTTGTATCACGCACCACTGAGGCTAACGGGATCGCAGGGTCTGAACCAAAGACTGCAACCGAACTTGCGAAGAAAAACAAAGCGGTGCGCCCAGTTCGTGCTTGTTGAGCACGCATCGCGTCTAGCATCCGGCGTGTCGCATCCAGGTTTGAGCGTAAACCCAAATCAAAGTCTGCTTCACACTCGCCAGAGACTGCCGAAGAGAGATGAAACACCGCGTCATAGTCGTTTTCAAAAACAGTATCAAGGCGTTTAAGCAAATCACCGGTGTCAATACGCACCAGGGGATGATTGGCAATATCAGCTTGGCTGGGCGCGGCCAAGTCAGTGATCGTCAACGCAGTGATTGGGTGATTTTGCAAGGTGCCGCGTTTTAACAAGGCGCGCGCCAAAAGCGTCCCTAAAAAACCTGCACCACCTGTAATGAGAATTTTCATACGTTGCATTAAACCTTTTAATCAGTTTGGCTGGCTGGGGCGTACTTTACCAAGAGACATTGAATTGGTCACGAAGCGCCTGTATCGCAGTATCGCTCAGGGGGGTCGCGCTGCACTGACCACGCAACCAAAGTTTCGCGGTTTCTTCGAGTTCTTCAAGAGTGGCCATCGCCGCGGCGGGAGTGGCGCCCCACACTTGGGGACCGAGTCGATCGCACATCACCGCGCGTATTGTCAGACCGCGCGCTTGAAACTGCGCCACACGTTGCTCGAGTTGATCGGCGACTTGCGCAGCGCCGGGTAAAAAATAAGGGATCAAGGGCACGTGCCCCACCTTCATGACGTAATAAGGAGTCAGAGGCGGGACGATATCGTCGGGATGCCATACCCCACGCAAAGTGAGATCAACCAAGTACGAGGAATGGGTGTGCACCACACACCCCGCAGTGGGTACGCACGCGTAAATTCGACGATGCAAGGTCAGCGTTTTACTGGCTCGCTCACCTGATATCTGTTGGCCTTGTTCATCCACCCAAGCCAGGGTCTCAGGTTCAAGAAAACCCAGACAAGCATCGGTCGGGGTGATTAAAAATCCACCGCCCTGCTCCGCGGAAAGGCGCACGCTGATATTGCCGGTCGACCCATGCACATAACCACGTTCAAAGAGGCTGCGCCCTACGCGGCAAATTTCATTGCGTAAAAACGTGCTTGACAGCGTCATGGCAGAGGTCATGGTCAGTCGATTCTGTGAAATGCTTTGCTAAAAAAATCAGACGTACCGAAGTTGCCTGACTTCAAGGTGATGTGCAAGGTTTTCTCTGAGACCGCAGTTTTACCCGCGCACCAAGGTACACCCGGATCAATCTGTGCACCAATCTGTAATTGTGTCATCCCTAGTGCTTGCACTACGGAACCTGAGGTCTCACCACCCGCAACAATTAATTGACCCACGCCTTGTTTGACCAAACCAACGGCAATGCGTGCAAGCGTTTGCTCAACCAATTGGCCCGCCACATGCACGCCCATTTGATCTTGAATATGTTTGAGTGCTTCGGGCTCAGCAGTTGAATACACCAGCACCGGGCCTTTAGCCAAGTGCGCTTGACTAAACACGAGTGCTTCAGCAATGACCTGCTCAATCACAGAGACCCCTTGTTGCAATCTCAGTGGATCAATGGCCAGAGCCGGTGCACCCGTGGCAATAAAAGCAGCAACCTGAGCGTTCGTCGCGCGTGAACAACTTCCAGAAACAATGGCCTGCAAGCCACCGACGCGGGGTAAAGCAGAAGCCCGGTCATTCGGTGCAATACCAAAATTTGCTGGCAAACCAATCGCCACACCCGAACCCGCCGTGACCAACGGCATATCAGACAGCGCAGCACCCAAGCGCAGCAAATCTGCATTACTCACCGCATCCACGATCGCGATCGCAACCCCTTCAGCCCGTAAGGCATCGATTCGAGCGCGGATGGCACTTTCACCTTGCGCGACCACCGTGTAATCGATCAAACCAACTTGATGACGTGTTTGCGGAGCTAAAACACGCACAAGACTGGGGTCGGTCATGGGCGTCAAAGGATGATCTTGCATCCCACTCTCGTGCAGTAAGGTTGCCCCCACAAACAAGTAACCTTTAAAAACCGTACGCCCAGCATCTGGAAATGCAGGGGTGGCAATCGTGAAATCTGTTTGCAATGCACGCATCAACGCATCGATGACCGGGCCGATATTGCCCTGAGGGGTTGAGTCAAAGGTTGAACAATATTTAAAATAAATTTGCTGCGCACCCTGCGCTTGCAACCAGTGCAGTGCCGCCAAGGATTCAGCACAAGCCTGCGTTGCTGCAATCGTGCGGGTTTTTAAAGACACAACCACTGCATCCACTTCTGCTTCAAGCGGTTGCTTGGGCACGCCAATCGTTTGCACGACTCGCATCCCTGCACGCACCAAATTATTCGCGAGATCAGTCGCACCGGTGAAGTCGTCAGCAATACAGCCGAGTAGGATTTTTTTCATTGTTTGCTGCAGCAAGGTTGAACAGCGAATTGAGATGAAGTATAGCCTTGACCGGTCATAAAACAATTCTCAGTCACGTCAGTGCGAGACCCATCGGCAAGATCCTCAAAATTCGCTAAACTAAACAAAAAACATCGATGCCGACTGTTGCAGCGCAAGATGATCATAGACTCGGAGACCCTTCGGCATGACCGCCCTCACTTTTGCCCCCCGCATTTTATTTCTTAGCCAAAGCGTCGAAGCAGTGCGTGTTCAACTTGCCGGGATTCGTCTGACCCGTGCGGCAGCAAGCCCCTTGCGAGACGACGTCTCAACCGATGAGATTTCGCCCTTACCGATCATGGTGCATTTTGACGAAGCGCTAGGACGCTACCCCTACACGGGGTACACCATTGCAGGTCAACAACCAATCGGTACGGGCGCTATTCAGGAGGCGCAAATCGAGGTTGTCGTGGGGGGTAAGCGTTATGGCAAGGGCAGTTCGCGCGAACATAGCCCTGTTGCCGAACAAGCGGCGGGTGTGCGCCTGATCATCGCCGAAAGTTTTGAACGTATCTATCGTCAAAATGCCGACAATCTTGGCTTGTTTACCTCAACAAATTTTGCGCTTCTTGAGAAAATCTCGCGCGGCCAGGCCATCGAACTCGATGAACTCCTTGAAGGGCGCGACGCGGTCGCGGCCGCGATTTTACGTGCGGGTGGCCTGCTGAACTACGGACAAGAAAAGTTAAAAAATCGCCCGTGCAAACCTCTTGCTTTAAAACAATCACTCACACTTTTCGAAAAAATTATTTCTCGACATTTAATCTCAACCGAAGATGCGCCCGCCTGGCTGTTGGCGGGTGAAGGTGGTTTTGTTCAGGCGGATTTACGTTTTATTCATGAGTACTACACGGGGATGTGTGCGCATGCTTTAAATAAAAAATTTGGAGCGCATTTAACGCTGCATGAGCCCGCTAGCATCGTCTGTTTTGAAGACCATCTGTCGTATGTGCATCGTAGCCCTGCGCATTTGAAACTAGGGCTGGTCAGTGCGGTGAATAATCTTTCAAAAGGGCATCGCAACTTTGTGAAGCGTCATCGCCTGAAGGACCACGGTTATTTGCAAGCGCTTGAAGCGGGCGACGCAAACAACACAGGTTCAGAGGGCATCTCGCATGCACTGATTGCTGAAAACTACGCACTGCCTGGCCAGCTGATTGCAGGCACAGATTCGCACACACCGCACAGCGGCGCCTTAGGCTGTGTCGCTTTTGGGGTGGGCACGACCGATATGGCAAATGCTTTTGTCACGGGCGCTGTGCGTTTCACGATGCCAGAGTGTTTACGCATTAATGTTTCAGGGCCTCTGCCAGCGGGTGCGACCGCAAAAGACCTTGTCCTGCATTTGTTGGCAGACCCTAGTATTCGGGCAGGCAGTGGCGTTGGAAAAGTATTTGAGTTTGCCGGCGACGCTATTCGTGCGATGTCAATTGACGAACGCGCCACCCTCACCAACATGACAGCCGAGCTCGGTGGGTTTACGGGCATTGTCGAACCCGACGAAGAGACTGTGCGCTTTATCAAAGAACGTCGAGGTATCGATTTCGCACTCGAACCGTGGATGAAAAGCGATCCGGGTGCAGTCTATGCACGCACCATCCACATCGATGGCACACGCTTATCGCCCATGGTCGCGCGACCCGGTGACCCAGGTAATGGGGTCGCGCTACATACCCTTTCAGAGCGTGCCAAGATTGACATTGCCTACGGGGGCTCGTGTACGGCTGGTAAACGTGAAGACTTTGATCAATATCACACCGTGCTGTCGTGGGCCGCAGGCAAAGGACTTAAGGCTGCACCCGGTGTCACCTTGTTTTTACAAGCGGGTACGCAGGGCGTATATGACTATTGCAAAGCAAAAGGCTATCTAAGCGCTTTTGAGGCAGTCGGGGCTGAGTTTTTGCAGCCGGCCTGTGGCGCTTGCGCAAACTGTGGTCCAGGCTCCTCGTCTGAAGCAAACCAAGTCACGGTCAGCGCTATTAACCGTAACTTTCCTGGTCGCTCAGGGCCGGGGCAAGTCTGGTTGGCCAGCCCCGCGACAGTTGCCGCCAGCGCGATTGCGGGTAAATTGGTATCTTTTGCTGAACTTCAGGCAAACCATCCAAATTGAAATCCTCTCAGACCACGCGCACTCAGCAGACAGCGCCTGAACCGCAAGCGCTCAGTCTAGGCGTGGCCTCCACGCCCTTTGGCCAATGCGTGATTGGCTGGGTGCCTGATGGCATTTGCAGCTTGCATTTTCTAGACGAACTCGACGCATCGATCGCCTCACTTCCTCAAGTACAGAAGCTCGTGCAAGACCTCTACCCTGACGTTCGTGCTGAGGATGACCCCAAGCAGGCCCAAGCGCTTTGCGACAGCATCTTTAAAGCAAAAAACACGCTTGATCCTCACATACGGGTTGCGCTGCGAGGCACACCCTTTCAAATGAAAGTTTGGCAAGCGCTCAGACAAATTCCCTTTGGCTCAGTCATTTCTTACGGTGAGTTAGCCGCCCAGCTTGGCCATCCGAAGGCGGCGCGTGCCGTCGGCACGGCGGTCGCTGCCAATCGCATCGGTTATTTGATTCCTTGCCATCGGGTGGTGCGGCAAAACGGAGAGCGTGGCCAGTTTCGCTGGGGTGCCAGCCGAAAAGTCGCCATTCTCGAATGGGAAGCCCGCAAACTTGCGATCAACCCCGCGCCCCGTTAGCATGTAGCTTAATGATTACCCACCAGGATCCTTTCAAATGAGTCAGCTTTTTACCCCTATTCAACTTGGTCCACTTAAACTGGCCAACCGCATCATCATTGCGCCAATGTGCCAATACATGGCTGAAGACGGACTGGCGACCGACTGGCACACCATTCATCTTGGCCAAATGGCCTTGTCAGGTGCTGGGCTCTTAATTATTGAAGCCACGGGTGTTGAGGCGATCGGTCGTATCACCAACGGCTGTGTCGGGCTCTACTCTGATGCACACGAAGCTGCGCTTAAAAAGGTCATTGATTCAGTGCGCCAGTACTCTTCCATGCCAATCATGATCCAGTTGGGCCATGCCGGTCGTAAAGCGTCAAGCTATCGACCTTGGGAAGGTGGCCAAGTCCAATTGCCCAAAGACGGCGGTTGGTTAGTCGCGGGGCCCTCAGCCATCCCACAGTTACCGAATGAACCCGTTCCGCGCGCCTTCGATCATTCTGATCTCAAACGTATTCGCGAAGCCTTTGTCGACGCCGCGAAACGCTCAGTGCGAATCGGCTTTGACGGCATCGAATTACATAGCGCCCACGGCTATTTGTTGCATCAATTTTTATCGCCTATTTCAAATCAACGCACTGATGAATACGGCGGCTCGCTTGAGAATCGCATGCGCTTCCCTCTTGAAGTGTTCAAGGCTGTTCGCGAAGTGACCCCCGCCACGATGTGTCTGGGATTACGCATTTCGGGCACTGACTGGATGGAAGGCGGCTGGACCGCGGAAGACAGTATTGTTTTTGGCCGCGCCATCAAAGCCTTGGGTTGTGATTTTATTGATGTATCGAGCGGCGGGGTATCGCCTAAGCAACAAATACCCCTCGGTCCAAAGTATCAGGTACCGCTTGCCGATCAAATCAAAAAAGGAACTGGATTGCTCACTATGGCAGTCGGTTTGATCACCACACCCCAAGAGGCTGAAGGCATTATCGCGAATGGCGAAGCCGATATGGTGGCCCTGGCGCGCGGCATGTTGTTTGACCCACGTTGGCCCTGGCATGCAGCCGCAGAGCTTGGCGCCCAAGTGCAAGTGGCTAAGCCCTATTGGCGTTCACAGCCTCGCGGCTTGAGTACGCTGTTTGGTGACATCACAACAGGCGGTCGCTAGGCATTACGCGTCGCCTGAGCGTACGCACGATCAACACGGCACCACCCAAGCCAATGATCGTGCGTCGTCGACTGCGCGTTAGTCTCTAAAATTATTGAACTGCAAAGGCAACGCTACATCGGCCTTTTTTAGCAGCGCAATCGCATCTTGTAGGTCGTCACGTTTTTTACCCGTCACGCGCAGTTTCTCGCCAGTGATTTGGGTTTCAACTTTAAGCTTTGCCTCTTTAATCGAAGCAATCAATTTTTTAGAAATGGGTTGTTCGATCCCCTGCTTAACGGTCACCTTTTGGCGTGCACCGCCCAAGTTTTCAAGCGGATCTGCCACATCTAAGCAACGGGTATCAATGCCACGCGCGCTTAATCGTGCCCGCAGAATATCAAGCATTTGTTTAAGCTGAAAGGCACTGGCCGCGACCTGTGTGACCACAAACCCTTCAAGCTCAAACTTGGCATCCGTGCCCTTGAAATCAAAGCGAGTACTGAGTTCTCGGTTGGCTTGATCAACCGCATTGGTGAGTTCGTGTTTATCGACCTCAGAGACCACATCAAAAGAGGGCATCGCTGTATTCCTAGCAAAAGTGTTAAGGCTTATTTTAGGATACATTCGCTTTAGAATGTATTGAAACTCAACTTTCTAGCGAGATCTTGATGGCTGACTGCTCAGGCGTGATTCGCCAACTCTTCATTTATCCGATCAAATCCTGCGCTGGCATTGAAGTCACGCATGCCCAGCTGACCCCAACCGGCTTGAGCATGGATCGCGAGTGGATGATCGTCGATCAAGAGGGTATGTTTTTAACGCAACGTCAGATTCCACATATGGTTTGGATTACGCCATCTCTATCGAGCACGGCACTCACACTGACGGCTCCGGGCGTATCGTCCATCAGCATTGCGCTCGATCAAGCCGAAAATCCTCGTACAGTGACCGTGTGGCGCGACACACTGCAGGGTGACGACCAGGGCGATGCTGTCGCTACTTGGCTCGACGCGTATCTTGCAGTGCCTGGCAAACACTATCGTTTAGTTCGTTTTTCAAAAAAAGCGCGTCGTTTATCCGCACTTGACTGGACCAAAGGCGTTGAAGCCGTCAATAAATTTAGCGACGGCTTTGCCGTCTTGGTGGTGACTCAGCGCGCATTAACCGAACTCAACGAACGCCTGATGCAGCAAGGTCACGAGGCCGTCTCGATGCTGCGGTTCAGGCCAAACATCGTGCTGGATGGCTTGGACGCCCATCTTGAAGATCACCTGAATGCGTTAGCGATTGAAACAGAAACCGGTGCAGTCGAATTAAGCTTAGTTAAACCCTGCCCGCGCTGTCCAGTACCCAATATCGACCCGATCACCGCGATCTCTTCACCTGAAGTCATTGATACGCTACAAGGCTATCGAAGCTTGCCGCGTATTGACGGTGGAATTGGTTTTGGCATGAACGCGATCGTCAAAGGCGGCATCGGTCATACGCTGGCTCTCAAACAAATCGCAAATGGAACGCTCGCTTTTGATTAACGCGTCAATCATTGATCATATGCGCAAGCTAGCGTTGAACTGCCTTGCCCTCTGGGTAATCGGTTTCTTTACTCTGGCGCATGCCACGCCACCTTCGCTTCAAGCGTTACATCATCCTGTACCGGGTGGCGTTGCCATCGTCGCGCTGCCCGGCACATACCGAAACGCCCCCGAAGTCACCTATCAGACAAAGCCCGTCTTGGTCGTGGCCAACGAACGACAGCAATGGGTTGCAGTCGTTGGCTTGCCGCTCGATATCCCGCTCAATACTCAGGTACTGCTTGTCAAAAACACGCAGTCAGCCACTGAAGTTCGCTTCGAGGTGATTGATAAAAAATATCGCGAACAACGCATCACGGTCAACAATAGTCGTCACGTCAATCCATTGCCTGATGATATGACCCGCATCACGCACGAACTCACACTTCAAAATAAAGCCTATCAACAGTTCAGTGCGAATCTGCCAAGCAATCTCATCTTGGATCCGCCCGTCAAAGGCCCGCTTTCAAGCCCGTTTGGCTTGAAGCGCTTTTTCAACGGCGAGCCCCGTGCACCTCACTCGGGTCTGGACTTTGCCGTTCCGACCGGAACGCCCGTACACGCCCCTGCTGCGGGTAAAGTCCTCTTAACGGGTGACTATTTTTTTAACGGCAATACCGTCTTTCTTGATCATGGTCGCGGCCTGATCACCATGTATTGCCACTTGTCTGTCATTGATGTTCAGGTGGGCGACATACTCACGCGCGGACAAGTCTTAGGCAAAGTCGGTGCAACCGGTCGAGTGACCGGCGCACACTTGCACTGGAATGTCAGCTTGAATGATGCCCGAATCGACCCTGCAATTTTTATCGGGCAATTCAAACCATAATTACGCTTTAAACAGTTGGCGCGACGTACTCACCGTATTGATTTGCAGCCTTTTCAGAATCAGTTGCATACCAAACGATCAACACGATAATGCCAATAATGGTGAAGGCGATCAACTGCCACCAACCGGTTCGACCAATGTCATGCAAGCGACGAGCGCCCGCAGCCCACAACGGCAAAATAAAGACCAGACTGACAACACCCGCAACGGTTGAACCCACCGCCATCTGGGCAAACCAGCTGATCAGCAAAGTAAATAAATAAAACCACCAAAATTCACTGCGCGTTGCGCGGCCACTGAACGTGGCAAACTTTGAAAAACAAGTGGTAATCGCTGTTGGGAAATTCATTTGAGTTTCAGCCTTTTAGTTGGTAAAAACTGTAAATCACTATAATATGTTTTAGTCCTTAGGTGTAAGAAATATGCACTTGCAGCATGACTTTCGTATCACTTCTGCAACCACCGGGATACTAGCCAGACACCAAAATCACTGCTACTTTCAAGCTTCAAAAATAATATACCGCTCACCTGTACGAGCTCCGGAGACTTCATGAAATTTCGACTGATTGCCAGCCTTGTCACGCTACTTTTAAGTGCAAACTGTTTAGCGGCTTTCCCCGAGCGCGCAGTGACGCTTGTTGCGCCCTTTCCGGCAGGCGGCGCCGCTGACGTGATCGCCCGCTTGCTGGCTCGGCAACTCGAGATTCAACTTGGCAAATCCGTCATTGTTGAAAATAAGTCTGGTGCAGGCAGCGTCATTGGCGCCGCCTATGTCGCCAACGCCAAGCCTGATGGCTATACGATCTTGCTGGGTTCAAACTCCACCTTTGTACTCAACCCTGCCTTGATGGCAAAGATGCCTTACGATGCAGCGGTGGATTTTGATGTGCTCGGAAAAATTGGTACGCTTGGTTTAGCCTTGTTAGTCAACCCTCAGGTGCCTGCAAAAAACGTCGCCGAACTGATCGCCCTAATCCGTGCGAACCCTGATAAATATTCATATGCAAGCTATGGAAACGGCACCACGTCAAACTTTGCCGGGGCAATGTTTAACTCGGTCACCGGTTTAAATGTGATGCACATCCCTTACAAGGGAAGCACACCCGCCATGAACGATACGATTGGCGGACAAGTTCCGATGGCCTATGACACCATCTTGGCCACGACACCGCAAGATAAAGCAGGTCGCATTCGAGCACTAGCAGTCACGAGCCTTAAGCGCTCACCCTTGTTGCCCGATGTGCCAACACTGGCAGAGTCAGGCCTCAAAGACTTCAATGTCGTGGCGTGGCAGGCGATTGTAGGGCCAAAGGGCTTACCCGCAGACGTCAAGGCTGTTTTACAAAAAGCACTGAAGGCCGTCATTGAAGACCCCGCTGTTGTCGAAAAAATGGCCGCAACAGGTTTTGATATCAGCTGGAACCCCGCTGATAACTGGACGCAAATGGTTCGAGCTGAAATTGCCGAATCCAAAGACATTGCAGCCAAAGCAAAAATCACAGCCGACTAATTTTTTTTGGATTTCAAATGCCACTTTTTTTAATTCGCCATGGCGAGACCTTGTTAAATGCTGCGCGCACGGTTCAACCCGCCGCGACGCAGCTTGCACCGCGAGGGCTTGCCCAAGCCGAACTTCTTGCACAACGCATCGTTGGGCTCAAGCCTGCTGCAATTCTATCGAGCGATATGCCACGCGCCTGGCAAACAGCAGAAGCGATTGGACGCCATACTGGGCTCGAGCCGATCAGCACTGAGTTATTACGCGAACGTAATTTCGGTGACTTACGTGGGCGCCCCTATGACTCATTGAGTTTTAACCCGCTTGAGATGATCGAAGCACCTGCAAACGGTGAATCCTTAGCCGAGTTTCATGAACGCGTTGCCGAGGCATTTGAATATGCCGCCCGCATGAGAGTCTCGTTAGATGGGCCCTTGGTCGTTGTCTGCCATGGCTTGGTGATTCATGCCATGCTGGCAAATTGCATTGACACAGGAAAACACCCCGTGCCGGCTCGCATTGGCAACACCTCGATCACACAAGTCGTGGCACAACACCCATTCAAAGCCGAGCTCGTCAACTGCACGGTGCACTTGGATGGCACTGACTTAGCCGAGGATACTAAAAGCTTATCGGGCGGTTAAGCGCTAAAAAATCGTTTGATTTTGCTCCAAATAATGCTGAGCAATACGCGTACTGGATTCATTGACTCAGACGCGATCGGATCTGAAGCACCTGGATTTTGCAACCGCTGCGTCACATTTTTACCGAAGTCAGCCACCATTCGACGCACAAATTCTTGCACTAAGCCCGAGCGCGAGAACTGTGCCAACGGACCTTGCAAGGTATAGGTCAAAGCGACAGAAACTTGCGTGCGCGCAACCTCAAGCGCCATCAGTTGATAACGCACATCGCCCGTGGCGCGCGACTGACTGAGTGAGTCTTGCCCAGTTCCCCTCAAGGTGGCACTACGTTTGAGTTCGTCGCGTTCGATTGTCGCATTGCCTTTAAATTTTGCCGCCATCGGACCAAACTTGATCGCGATATAGCCCTCAACGCGCTCGGGCGTCTGTGCATCAATCTGCGCACCAGGCAAACAGCCCGCCACGGCCTTCAAATCAGACATAAAAGACCACACCACCTCAACTGCAAACGGCACCTCAAAGGAAGCATTGACTCGCGTACCTTTACCCTCTTGCATATTTTTTTCTGATGCGGATGCAGATGCCGAGGCAACATCACTGACGATGCGCTTAGCCTCAAAACTCGTAAACGCTTGCGCAGCGACAGAACTCGCCACTGAAACAGTCACGCCTTGCGCAGTTTCGTCACGCAACTTCTGAACAACTGGATCAGGCTGCTCACGCAATTCTTTTAATACAGCCAAGATCGCAGACACAATCCCCATGTAACCGGTGCATCGACATAAATTACCAGCAAGCTCAATGCGCACGCGATTCTCATCAGCTTCAGGCAAACGCAAGACGATATCGCGCGCTGTCGCTAGCATCCCTGGCGTGCAATACCCGCACTGCAACGCATGATGCGCCGTAAACGCTGTTCGTAAGCGCGACATCACTGGGTCAGCTGCATACCCTTCAATCGTCGTGATTGTGCGGCCTTCACACGCAACAGCATAGGTAATGCACGAACGGATGGGCATCCCATCTAAGAGCACAGTACAAGCACCACAGACGCCGTGCTCGCAGCCAAGATGGGTGCCCGTAAGCTGCACGGTATCGCGCAAAAAATCACCCAAGTGTGTGCGATCAGATACGGCCTTCTGGATCGATTTTCCGTTAATTAAGAGCGTAACAAGTTTCATGCAGCGACTCGCAAACCAAAAGCCTGTTCAAGGCACCGCTTGACTGCAGTCGCGGCCATACGGCACCCAAGGACATCCAACTGCGCAATCGACGTCTTCAAGGCGGCATCAATTGCCGCATCG